>NZ_BRCG01000004.1:0-266125 GCF_023708005.1 Pseudarthrobacter sp. NCCP-2145
CCCCTACGACCCCCTGGCAGCCGTCCGCCCGCCCTCCGCTCCCGGATTCGACGTGCTGCTGGCCGGAACGGTTTTCCAGGACATCATTTTCACAGGGCTTCCGCACGCGCCGGAGCCCGGCACCGAAATCTGGAGCGACGGCATGGGCAGCTGCCCCGGCGGGGTTGCCAACCAGGCCATCGCCGCGGCACGGCTGGGGCTGAAGACAGGACTGGCCGCCGCGTTCGGCGACGACGGTTACGGGGACTTCAACTGGAAGATCCTGTCCGGCCAGGAGCACGTGGACCTCTCGTTGTCGCAGAAAGTGCCTGGCTGGCACTCACCCGTCACCGTCTCCCTCTGCGTGGAGAAGGACCGGTCCATGGTGACCCACGGTCACGCAGCGCCCATCACATCCTCCGAGCTGATCGGGGACCCGCCGCCCGCGCTCGCAGGCATCGCGGAAGTGGGCAGGGAGATCGAGCCGTGGGCGAAGGCAGCGCACCACGCGGGGGTCAAGCTGTTCGGCGATGTCGGCTGGGACCCCAGCGGGGAATGGGCGCCCGCCCGGCTGGACAACCTGCAGTACTTCCATGCCTTCCTCCCTAACCAGCGCGAGGCCATGGCCTTCACGGGGAAGGACGATCCCTGGACTGCCCTGTATGCGCTGGCGGACCGTGTCCCGGTGGCCGTGGTGACGCTCGGCGCGCAGGGGGCCATGGCCGTGGACTCCGAGACGGGGGAGGAGGAATGGGTTCCGTCGCTTCCGGTGAAGGCCTACGACCCCACGGGCGCAGGTGACTGTTTCGACGCCGCGTTCATCGTTGGCAGCCTGGCCGGCTGGCCGCTGGGGGACAGGCTCCGCTTTGCGAACCTCTGCGCCTCGCTGGCGGTCCAGGAGGTGGGCGGATCCCTGGCGGCCCCCGGATGGGGGGACATTGCCGACTGGTGGAAGCGCGCCAACGCACGGCCGGAGCGGCAGATGAGCCAGTGGCTGCGGCGCTTCGGTTTCCTGGCCGACATCATCCTGGACGTGCCGCTCGCCGCGCAGCGCAGGGCCACAGCCACCATCGCCCACCTCTCGGACGCCTGACGATTATTCGGCCGGAAGCGCCAGCACTAGAATCACTAGGGTGACTTACCCCGCAACAACCGGCGAATTCAGTGCTGCCCCGGGACACGGCTCCCGCTATGAACGGTCCGCCGTGATCGACCTGGACGCTATCCGGCACAACGTGCGCCGCCTCGCCGCTGCCGCATCCCCGGCGAAAGTCATGGCCGTGGTCAAAGCTGATGCCTACGGGCACGGCGCCGTTCCCGTGGCCCGGGCAGCCCTGGAGGCAGGAGCGTCCTGGCTGGGGGTGGCCCACATTTCGGAGGCCCTGGCGCTCCGGGCTGCCGGCATTGACGCGCCGCTGCTGGCCTGGCTGCACACCACGGAAAGCAACTTCGGCGCCGCCGTGGCTGCCGGCGTGGACATTGGCTGCTCCGGCTGGGAACTGGACCGCATCGTCGCCGCAGCTCGGGAACAGGAGCGCCCGGCCCGCATCCACCTGAAAGTGGACACCGGACTGGGACGCAACGGCGCGGCCCTGGACAGCTGGGACCAGCTGGTGGGCGAGGCGATGGACTACCAGGACCAGGGCCTGCTGCGCGTGGTGGGCATCTTCTCCCACCTCGCCGTGGCCGATGAGCCGGAGCGTCCCGAGACCGACCAGCAGCTGGCCACGTTCCGCGACGTCCTGGCCGTGGCGGAGGACGCCGGCGTGGACCCTGAAGTCCGCCACCTGGCCAACACCCCCGCCACGCTGTCCCGGCCCGATACCCACTTCGACCTGGTCCGCGTTGGCCTGGGCATCTACGGGCTGTCCCCGTTCGCCGGCCAGAGTTCCGCCGAGCTGGGGCTCCGCCCGGCCATGACGCTGCGGACCCTGGTGTCGCAGTGCAAGGAGGTACCGGACGGGCAGGGCGTCTCCTACGGCCTCCACTACCGCACCCAGGGGGACAGCACGCTGGGCCTGATCCCGGTGGGGTACGCGGACGGGGTGCCGCGGTCCGCCACCGGCGGGCCCGTGCGGGTTGCTGGCCGGACCTACCCGGTGGTGGGCCGGATCGCCATGGACCAGATGGTCATCGACCTTGGTGCCATCGGCGGGGCGGGTGCGGACCTGCTGGGTGCCGAGGCGGAACTGTTCGGGGACGGAGCCGACGGCGGCCCCACCGCCGATGACTGGGCGCGCGCCGCCGGGACCATCAACTACGAGATTGTCACCAGGATCAGCCCCCGGGTGCCGCGGCGCTTCATCAACGAAGAGGACCGGACCTCCGCATCCAGCCAGGAGAAGCTCTCGTGACCGCCAACGGCCAGGCTCCCCTGCCTAACTGGGAAATGACATTAACGGCGACGACGGCGGAGCAGACCCATGCGCTGGCCCTCCGCCTCGCGGAGGTCCTGCAGGCCGGGGACCTGCTGGTGCTCAGCGGCGAGCTGGGTGCCGGGAAGACCACGTTCACGCAGGGCCTGGGGGAGGGGCTGGGTGTCCGGGAAGGCATTATTTCCCCCACGTTCGTGCTGGTCCGCATCCACCCCAACCTGCCGCACGGGCCGCGGCCCGGCGGCCCGGACCTGGTGCACGTGGACGCCTACAGGCTGGACTCAGCCGCGGAGATTGACGACATCGACCTGGAAAACACCATGGACTCCTCCGTGACGGTGGTGGAGTGGGGCCGGGACCGGGTGGAGCACCTCAGCGAGAGCAGGCTGGAGATCGACCTGCACCGTGCGGTGGGACTTGAAGACGGGCTGCCCTCCGACGGGCTGGACTTCGACACCGGGGACGCAGACGAGCCCCGCACCATCGTGATGCGCGGCTACGGCCCGCGGTGGCCCGAAGCCCCGGAACTTGGTGCCGCCATGGAAGGTGCTCGCTGATGCTGATCCTGGCCATTGACACTTCCGCCGTTGCCAGCGCCGCCCTGGTGTCCTCTGAAACACCGGGTTCCGTGGTGGCCAGCTTCTCCACCGAGGACACCCGGAGCCACGCCGAGGTGCTTGCCCCCGGAATCGAGGAGATGCTCGCAGGCGCCGGCTTGACCGGAAACGACATCGACGCCCTGGTGGTGGGTGTGGGTCCCGGACCGTTCACCGGATTGCGGTCCGGAATCGCCACCGCGCGGACCCTCGCTTTTGTTTGGGGCAAACCCCTGCACGGGCTGGTCAGCCTGGACGCCATGGCCCTGGAAGTGGCGGAATCCGCCGCGGCCGTCCCCGAGTTCCTGGTGGCGACGGACGCGCGCCGCAAAGAGGTCTACTGGGCGCGCTACAGCCTCGCCGACGGCCGGCTTCCGGTCCTGGAGGACGGCCCGCACGTCAGCTTCGCCGCCGACCTCCCGGACCTGCCCGCCTTCGGTGCCGGTGCCGGTCTTTACGCTGATGCACTGAAGGCCCACCCCGACTTTGCGCAGGAACAGCCGGATGCCCTGTACCTGGGAAAGTTCGCGCTGGCAAGGCTCGAGGCGGGCAGTGGCCTCCTCGACTCCACGCCGCTGTACCTCCGGGAGTCCGACGCCCAGGTCCCCGGACCGCGGAAGAGGGCCCTGTGAACCACACACCCGGCCACCCCGGCGCTGGCGTGACCGTCCGCGATATGACGCTGGACGATGTCCCCGCGGTCAGCGCCCTGGAACAGCGGCTCTTTCCCGTGGATGCCTGGCCCCTCCAGATGTTCCTCGACGAACTCTCCCAGCCGGAAACCCGCCGCTACCTTGTGGCGCAGGGCACCGACGGCATCGTGGGCTATGCCGGCCTGATGTGCATCGAGCCCATCGCGGACGTCCAGACCATCGCCGTCGTCCCCGAATATGAGGGCCGGGGCATCGGCACCACGCTGCTCACCGCCCTCATCGACGAGGCCCGGCGAAGGCGGGCTGCGGACGTCCTGCTGGAGGTCCGGGCGGACAACCCGCGGGCGCAGCAGCTGTATGTCCGGTTCGGTTTTGAGCAGATCCACGTCCGCCCCCGGTATTACCGCGACGGGGTTGACGCCCTCATCATGCGCCTCCAGCTGGCCGGCACGCCCGGGAGTGCAAGCGGCCCGAACCCCCACAACGCGAATCCCGAAGCCGCGAATCCCCAGGAAGGACCCCAGCCATGAACCGCACGCAGCCACTGGTGCTGGGCATCGAGTCGTCCTGCGACGAGACCGGCGTGGGAATCGTGCGCGGAACCACGCTGCTGACCAACACCGTGTCATCCTCCATGGACGAGCACGTCCGGTTCGGCGGCGTGATCCCCGAGATCGCCTCCCGCGCGCACCTGGACGCCTTCGTCCCCACGCTGGAGCAGGCATTGTCCGACGCCGGCGTGGCCCTCGATGACGTGGACGCCATCGCGGTCACCTCGGGACCTGGCCTTGCCGGCGCCCTCATGGTGGGCGTCTGCGCCGCCAAGGCCCTGGCCGTGGCCACCGGCAAGCCGCTGTACGCCATCAACCACCTCGTGGCCCACGTGGGCGTGGGGCTGCTGGACGGGGCAGGCGGCGGCCGGCACAACGGCACGGCCCCGCAGCTCCCGGAGAACCTCGGCGCGCTGCTGGTTTCCGGCGGCCACACCGAAATCCTGAGGATCAACAGCATCACCGAGGACGTGCAGCTCCTGGGTTCCACCATCGACGATGCCGCCGGCGAAGCCTACGACAAGGTGGCCCGCATCCTGGGCCTCGGCTACCCGGGCGGGCCGGCCATCGACAAAGTGGCCCGCACCGGCAACCCGAAGTCCATCCGGTTCCCCCGTGGCCTGAGCCAGCCCAAGTTCATGGGGACAGCCGGGGAACCGGGCAGGCACCGGTACGACTGGTCCTTCAGCGGCCTCAAGACCGCGGTGGCCCGGTGCGTGGAACAGTTTGAGGCGCGCGGGGAGGAGATTCCGGTGGCTGACATTGCGGCCGCGTTCCAGGAAGCCGTGGTGGACGTCATTTCCTCGAAGGCCGTGCTGGCCTGCCGGGAACACGGCATCAAGGACGTGCTCCTGGGCGGGGGAGTCGCAGCCAACTCACGGCTCCGCGAGCTGACCGGGCAGCGGTGCGCCTCGGCAGGGATCAGGCTGCACGTGCCGCCGCTGGACCTGTGCACGGACAACGGCGCCATGGTGGCGGCCCTGGGTGCCCAGCTGGTGATGGCCGGGGTGGAACCCAGCGGCATCCGCTTCGCCCCGGATTCCTCGATGCCGGTCACGTCCGTGTCCCTGCCGGCCTGAGGACAGGAGGCCCAGCGAACCGTCGCAGGGCACTTTGGGTGCGCCGCCGTCGCAATTCACGACGGCGGCGGGCGTGTCCGTGCCGATGTGCCCCGTTTCGGGCGGGCAGGGTCAGGCGGTGGGGCCGTTGCGCATCTGCTTGACCAGGTCCAGCACCACGGCCTGGAGGTCGCCGCCGTGTTCGGCTGCCACGCGGCGCTGGCGCTGGTAGCCGGCCCCGCGGCGGATGATCTTCTCGACGTCGGCAAGCTCGTCCGTGCAGCGAAGCTTCGCGGCCACGGGCTCGAGCCGGTTGAGGGTTTCCAGCAGGTGCTCGGTGACCAGCTGCTCCTTGCCCGCGGCGTCGAGGATGATGATGGCGTCCATGCCGTAGCGGGCAGCGCGCCACTTGTTTTCCTGGACATGCCAGGGCGGCATCGTGGGAATGGTCCCGCCGTTGTCCAGGGTGGTGGAGAACTCGTCCACCAGGCACTGGGTGAGGGCTGCGATGGCGCCCACCTCCTCCAGGGTGGCCAGGCCGTCGCAGATCCGCATCTCGATGGTGCCCAGGTTTGGAACCGGCCGGATGTCCCAGCGGATCTCCGAGAGCGTGTCGATCACCCCGGTGGTGAACATGTCCTGCACATAGGACTCGTATTCCTCCCAGGAGTGGAACTGGAAGGGCAGTCCGGCGGTGGGGAGCTGCTGGAACATCAGGGCCCGCTGGGACGCGTAGCCGGTGTCCTCGCCGCCCCAGAACGGGCTGGACGCGGAGAGCGCCTGGAAGTGCGGGAAGTAGTTGACCAGGCCGTCCAGCACGGGCAGCACCTTGTCCCGGCGGTCCAGCCCCACATGGACGTGCACGCCATAGATGACCATCTGCCGGCCCCACCACTGCGTGCGGTCAATGAGTTTTGCGTAACGCGCCTTGTCCGTGACCGGCTGCAGCTGCGGCGGGCTGAACGGGTGGCTTCCGGCGCAGAACAGTTCCACGCCCATGGGGTCCGTGATTTCGCGCACGGCGGCCAGCGAACGGCTGAGGTCTTCCTTGGCTTCGGCCGCGGTCTCGCAGATGCCCGTGACCAGTTCCACCGTGTTCAGCAGGAGTTCCTGCTTGATGTGCGGGTGCTCGTCGTCTTCGTTCAGCTCGGGGTGGCGGGACGCGACGCCGCGGAGTACCTCATTGGCCACGGATGCCAGTTCGCCCGTCCGGCCGTCCACCAGCGCGAGTTCCCATTCAACACCAAGGGTTGACTGCCTTGATGTAGCGAAATCGATCTTCACGCATGTCCTAACTGTCCTGTTTGCCGCTGGCTCACGCCGTCACTGACAGTCTCCTGCCGGCAGGCGAACGGGTGGTTCAAGTCTAGTGCAGGGGTAGCATCGTATTGATGGCCTTGTTCCGACCCCTGCGTGACAGTCTTCACACATCCCTCCCCTTCATCGCGGCAGCCTCCGCCGCAGTAGCCCTGGCGTCCTGCACGGCAGCGCCGGGCCCTGCCCCGTCGTCGTCGGCCCCGTCTGCCCCCTTTGCCACCCCCACGCCACGTACGACGACGGCGTCCGCCACACCTTCCCCGTCGCCTGATCCGGGTACCCGGCCACTGGGCTGGGGGCCCGAACAGCGCGACCAGGACGTGGCCGCCGCAGCGGTAGCGGCGATGAGCACCGAGGAGAAGGCCGGGCAGGTCCTCCTTCCCTTCTTCAAGGGCAAGGATGTGGAGTCCCACGCAGCGGCCATCGAGCGGCTGCACCTTGCCGGGTCCATCATCATGGGCGACAACGTTCCCCTTGATCCGCAGGGCAGGATGGACGTACAGGGCATGGCTGCCATCAACCAGCGGTTGGCTGCCGCCGCCGGGGGACGGCCGTGGCCCGGGATCATCGCGGTGGACCAGGAAGGCGGCCAGGTTGCGCGGCTGGGCCTGCCCCTGACCGAATGGCCCACACCCATGAGCTACGGTGCCGCCGGCAGCGTGCCACTGGCCCGGGAAGCGGGGCAGGGCCTGGCCGCGGAACTGGTGCCCCTCGGGTTCAACCTGGATTTCGCGCCCGGCACCGATGTCACCATCGGGCCCGGCGATCCCACCATTGGCGCCAGGTCCATGTCCGCTGACCCCGACGCTGCGGGCTCGCTCGGCGTGGCGTTCTCGCAGGGAATGCTCGCTGCGGGGGTGCTGCCGGCAGTGAAGCACTTTCCGGGGCACGGCTCTGTGACGGTCGACTCCCACCACAACCTCCCGGCACAGCCGTCCACCGTGGCGGAGCTCGGCGGCCGCGACTGGAAGCCGTTCCGGGCCGCCATCGACGCCGGAGCTCCGATGGTGATGACCGGGCACATTGCGGTCCCGGCGCTGGAACCCGGCGTCCCGGCGTCGCTCTCCGGCCCTGCCTATGCGGCGCTGCGGGGACTCGGGTTCAAGGGCGTGGCGGTGACGGATGCCCTGAACATGGGCGCCGTGACCAAGCAGTACCCCGGCGGCACCGCCGCGGTGATGGCCCTCGCCGCGGGCGCGGACCTCCTGCTGATGCCCGCCGACGTAGGCCAGGCACACGCGGCGATCGTCCAGGCTGTGGCCTCCGGCGCCCTGCCCCCGGAGCGGCTGGACGAGGCAGCCCGCCGGGTGGCCACCATGATGGCCTGGCACGGCAGGACAGCCGCGGCGGCCGGCGCCCCGGCAGGCAGCGGCGGAGCCCTGTCAGCCCACGTTTCCGCGTCAGCGGTCACCATGCTCTCCGGACCCTGCACCGGCCCGCTGGTTCCCGGCGCGGTACAGGTGGACGGCGGCTCGCCGGCGGACAGGGCACGCTTCGAGGCGGCCGCGGCCAGGGCCGGCCTGGCCCTGGGCTCCGGACCCCTGGTCAGCCTCATCGGCTACGGCGGCCGGGGTGCGGGAGGAGACATTGCCGTGGCACTGGATGCCCCCTGGCCGCTGCGGGACTCGACGGCGCCGGTGAAGGTGGCCCTTTACGGGCGGAGCGACGGAGCCTTCGATGCCCTCGCCGCTGTCCTGGCGGGGAAAGCGGGCGCACCGGGGAAGCTGCCGGCCGCCGTCGGAAATTTCCCGGCGGGAACCGGCTGCCCCTGACCCAACTAGGTAGCAGCAGATGTCCGTTTGGACCCCGATACCGACATCTGCTGCTACCTGGTTGGGAATCCCGTTTAATGGTCGGGTGCCCATTCTCAATAAAGACATGACCCTCTGCATCTCACTCTCGGCGCGGCCCAGCAACAACGGGACCCGTTTCCACAACCACTTGTACGAGCAGCTGAACCTCAACTGGATCTACAAGGCGTTCGCCCCCACGAACCTGGAACAGGCCATTGCGGGCGTCCGCGGCCTGGGCATCCGCGGCTGCGCCATCTCCATGCCGTACAAGGAGGATGTGATTGCGCTGGTGGACGAGATGGACCCCTCGGCCAAGGCCATCGACTCCGTCAACACCATCGTGAACACGGACGGGCGCTTGAAGGCGTACAACACCGACTACACCGCGATCGAGCAGCTCCTGGCCACCAATAAGGTGCCCACCGGCTATTCGGTCCTGGTCCAGGGAGCGGGCGGCATGGCCAAGGCCACCGTTGCCGCGCTCCGCGACGCCGGCTTCGCGGATGTCACGGTCATCGCCCGGAACGAGGTTGCCGGGCGTGCGCTCGCGGACCAGTACGGCTTCAGGTGGCAGGAAGCGCTCGACGGCGGGACGGCGGACTTGATCATTAACGTGACCCCTATCGGTATGGCAGGAGGGGCGGAAGCTGACGCGCTCGCCTTCCCGCAGGAGGCCATCGACGCCGCCCAGGTGGTTTTCGACGTCGTGGCGCTGCCGGCCGAAACCCCGCTGATCAAGGCCGCGCGGGCCGCGGGAAAGCCGGTCATCACCGGGGCGGAGGTTGCCACCATCCAGGCCCTGGAACAGTTTGTGCTTTACACCGGCGTGCGGCCCACCGCTGGGCAGGTGCGTGCCGCTGAGGAGTTCATGCGGGCCCAGTAGCGGTTATTCGCGGGCAGTGCCCTGCGCCGGCTCCACCACGATGGCCACCCGGTCCTCCCCGATGCGGGTCAGGACCAGGGTGGCTGTTTTGGTTCCGGCTTTCTTGCCGGCTGCGCTCTTTCCCCCGGGGAGCAGCTGCTTGCGGAGTTCCTCGGGCGTGACGGCGGTGCCGCGCTTCTTGATGTCCAGCACGCCGATGCCGTTCTCCTTCACCCAGGCCTTGAGCGCCTTGACGTTGTAGGGCATCACCTCCAGCACCTTGTAGGCCCGGGCAAACGGTGTGTCCACCAGCCCGGGCGCGCACACATAGGCGATGTGCTCATCCACCAGGTGTCCGCCCAGCTGCAGCGCGATGTCCGCCACCAGCCCGGCGCGGATCACCGCGCCGTCGGGTTCGTAGAGGTAGCCCTCCACCGGGCCCACCGGAGCGGCAGGACCGGCGCCGAAGTCTTCTCCGCTGGTCAGCTCGGCCGCACCCTGGGCGCCAAGCACCAGTGCGGCCCGGCGGACTCCCGGCCGGCGCACTGCGTTGAACCACAGGGCCACCTCCGTCACATCCCCGGCCACGGAGACCCACTGCGCTTCGCAGTTGGCCGGAACGGAATCGTGCGGCATGCCCGGACCCATCTTGACCCCCACGGCCAGGCCGGAGGCCGCCAGGTTCTCAACGAAGGACAGTGGCGGCGAAAAAGCCTCCGGATCCCAGATCCGCTTGGTGCCCGATGTGGAAGTGACACGGCGCGCCGGATCCAGCCAGACGCCGTCGATCCCGTCCAGCGGCACTGCCGTGGCGTCCGCATGGACCACGGTGGCGTTGGGGAACGGGATCAGGTTGACGGTGGCGCAGGCTGCCGTGGTCTCATCCATCTCCACGGCGGTGACGTTGATGTCCATGGAAGCCAGCGCCAGGGAATCCGCGGCCAGCCCGCAGCCCAGGTCTGCAACGTGGCGGATCCCGGCCTCCGCGAACCGCTGGGCGTGGCGTGCGGCAACGTTGAGCCGGGTTGCCTGTTCCAGGCCGGCCTGGGTGAACAGCATGCTCCGGGCAAACTCGCCAAACTTCGCGGCCGCCCTGGTGCGGAGCCTGGACTGGGTCAGGACGGCGGAGACCAGTTCGGGGGAGTGGCCGGCCTTGCGGAGGGCCGAGTTCAGCTCGAAGGACTTCTCCTCCTGGTAAGGGCCCAGGGACGCCAAAAGCTCCCAGCCTTCCGGGGTGAGCAGTGGTGCAATCTGGTCCTGGGGAGCTTGAGCCATGGGTTCCAGCCTAGTGGAGGAGCAGCATGCCGGCGGGCCGATAGTGTTGAAGCCATGAAAGACAGTGCAGGTTCCCCGCAGTCCCGCCAGCACCACCCCGGGGGCCTGGCGCGGTTCGCCCGCCCGGCACTGATCGCCAGCGCCGTGGTTGCCGTGGTGTGCATCGCGCTGCTGGTCATCATCTTCTTCCTGGATGCCTTCAACGCCACCGTCTATTCGGTAGGTGGCAACAGCATCCAGGATGACACCCAGGAGGCCCAGGACATCCGCGGGCTGTACGCCGGAGCCCGCGCGGGCAGCATCTTCATCCTGGTTGTATCGCTCATGACGGCCGCGGCTGCCGCGGTGGCGCTTTACCGCGGGCGGAACTCGGCCGAAGAGGGCGACGGCGGGGAGGACGTCGATTTCGAGGACCTGGGCCGCTGAGGTGCTGTGCCGCCGGTACTGGTCAGCAGGACCCCTGAGATAACCAGGATGCCGCCAAAGACCTGGGGGACCGTGACGGGCTGGCCCAGGACAACCGTGATGATGGCGGTAAACACGGCGATGAGGTTGAGGTAGTTCCCGGCATTCGCGGCGGTGGTGCGTTTGAGCGCCAGGTTCCACAGCAGGTAGGAACCCAGCGACGGGAAGAGGACAATGTAGGCCAGCGACCAGCCCTCGGAGGCTGTAGCCGGCAGCCCGGCCCCTGTGCCCACCGCAAAGGGAACCAGGACGACAGCCGCCATGGCCACCTGCACCGCGGTGGACGTGATCGCCGGAACGGAGAGCCTGCGGGCTGTGATCGTGTAGAAGCCCCACACGGTGATGGCCGCGACGATCAGCAGCTCGCCGGCATTGATCGAGAAGGTCAGCAGCCGCTGCAGATCGCCTCCGGTGAGCACCAGCAGCACTCCGCAGAGGCCCAGCGCGATCCCTGCCCAGCCCAGCGGGCGCGGCCTGTCCCGGAGGAGGAGCACTGCCAGGACCATGATCAGGGCAGGGTTCGCGGCAGTCACCAGGGAAGCGTTCAGGGCCGAGGTGTGCCCCAGCGCGCTGTACAGCAGCAGGGTGTAGGCGCTCATGCCCAGGCAGCTCAGGAGCAGGAGCACCGGCCAGTGGCGCAGGACGGCGCGCCAGTCCGGTTTTTCCACCAGCTGCGCCAGGACCAGCAGCGGCACAGCGGCCAGGGCCCAGCGCCAGAATGTCAGCTGGAGCGGCTGCATGGTCTGCATGGCAGCCTGGCCCACAACAAAGTTGCCCGCCCAGAAGAGGGTGGCAAGAGTCAGGTAAACAGCGGCTCGCACCCGGCAAATCTACACGTCCCCGTGTTCCGCCCATGACGAAACTCTGGCACTCGCCTTGACCGAGTGCTAACCCTTGCATACAGTCTGTATTAGCACTCTCCCTAGGAGGGTGCTAATACATGAAGAGCTGCCAGCCAGGCTGCTGCCGGCACCCGCGACGACGGTTTGCCAGCCACGGTGGGAAGCTTTCCAGTCCACGAATTTGCTGACGAAGAAGGAGAGGTCCGAGTGTCGGTCTCTATTAAGCCTCTTGAGGATCGTATTGTTGTCCGCCCGCTCGAAGCCGAGCAGACCACGGCTTCCGGCCTGGTGATCCCGGACTCCGCGCAGGAGAAGCCGCAGGAAGGCGAAGTTGTTGCAGTAGGCCCCGGCCGCTTCGAAGACGGCAACCGCGTTCCCGTCGACGTAGCCGTTGGCGACGTCGTCATCTACTCCAAGTACGGCGGAACCGAAGTCAAGACCGGCGGCACCGAGTACCTCGTGCTCTCCGCCCGCGACGTCCTGGCGATCGTCGTAAAGTAACTCTCCGGATCCCCGTGCCGCTGGTCATGCGTTCTGCTGGTCAGCTGTGCGGGGTTCTGTCTTGAAAGGACAAAACCATGGCAAAGCAGCTTGCGTTTAACGACGCTGCCCGCCGGTCTCTTGAAGCCGGCATCGATAAGCTCGCCAACACCGTCAAGGTGACGCTCGGCCCCCGCGGCCGCAACGTCGTCCTGGACAAGAAGTGGGGCGCTCCCACCATCACGAACGACGGCGTCACCATCGCCCGCGAAGTGGAACTGGACGACCCCTACGAGAACCTTGGCGCGCAGCTGGCCAAGGAAGTGGCCACCAAGACCAACGATGTTGCCGGTGACGGCACCACCACGGCAACCGTCCTGGCACAGGCACTGGTCAAGGAAGGCCTGCGCAACGTAGCGGCAGGCGCCGCCCCCGGCCAGATCAAGCGCGGCATCGAGGTTTCCGTTGAAGCCGTCGCCGCCCGCCTGCTCGAGAACGCCCGCCCCGTTGAAGGCACCCAGGTGGCCAACGTTGCAGCGATCTCCGCCCAGAGCGACGAGGTTGGCGAACTCCTGGCCGAGGCCTTCGGCAAGGTTGGCAAGGATGGTGTGATCACCATCGAGGAATCCTCCACCACGCAGACCGAACTGGTCCTGACCGAGGGCATGCAGTTCGACAAGGGCTACCTGTCCCCGTACTTCGTCACCGACGCGGAACGCCAGGAAGCAGTCCTTGAGGACGCCCTTATCCTGATCAACCAGGGCAAGATCTCCAGCATCCAGGACTTCCTGCCGCTGCTGGAGAAGGCGCTGCAGAGCTCCAAGCCGCTCTTCATCATCGCCGAAGACGTTGACGGCGAGGCCCTGTCCACGCTGATCGTCAACCGCATCCGCGGCACCCTGAACGTTGTTGCCGTCAAGGCTCCGGGCTTCGGCGACCGCCGCAAGGCCATGCTGCAGGACATCGCCACCCTCACCGGTGCACAGGTTGTTTCCCCGGAACTGGGCCTGAGCCTGGACACCGTTGGCCTTGAGGTGCTGGGTACCGCCCGCCGCATCACGGTCACCAAGGACAACACCACCATCGTTGACGGCGCCGGTTCGGCCGAAGACGTGGCAGCACGCGTAGCCCAGCTCCGCGCCGAGCTGACCCGCACCGACTCCGACTGGGACCGTGAAAAGCTCCAGGAGCGCCTGGCCAAGCTGGCCGGCGGCATCGGTGTCATCAAGGTTGGCGCCGCCACCGAGGTTGAGCTGAAGGAAAAGAAGCACCGCATCGAGGACGCTGTGTCCTCCACCCGCGCTGCCCTTGAAGAGGGCATCGTTGCCGGCGGCGGTTCCGCCCTGATCCACGCCCTGAAGGCACTGGATGAGGACCCCGCCGTCAAGGCACTCGAAGGCGACGCCGCCGCTGCCGTGGGCATCGTCCGCCGCGCACTGGTGCAGCCGCTGCGCTGGATCGCCCAGAACGCGGGCTTCGACGGCTACGTTGTGACCTCCAAGGTCGCCGACCTGGAAACCAACAGCGGTTTCAACGCCAAGTCGGGCGAGTATGAGGACCTGATCGCTGCCGGTGTCATCGACCCCGTCAAGGTCACCCGTGCGGCCCTCCGCAACGCGGCCTCCATCGCTGCCCTGGTTCTCACCACCGAGACCCTGGTGGTGGAGAAGCCGGCCGAAGAGGACGAGCACGCAGGCCACAGCCACTAGCGTCCGCTCTTCGGCGACGCGCCCAGAGCCGTCGCACAAAAAACCGGTCCAGCTTCGGCTGGGCCGGTTTTTTGTGCCTTGGAGACTACGCTCCCGGCATGTCCTGCGTCCGGACCCCGCCGGCGCGCTCGTAGACCAGGGACACCGAGCCCTTTGGAAAGGTGCGGGCCGGCTCGGCGAGGCGGAACGTGGCGGGAACGGTCCCGGCGTCGAAAAGCCGCTTGCCCTGCCCGAGCGTGACCGGATAGAGCCACAGGTGGAGGCGGTCCAGGACGTCTGCCTGAAGGAGTGACCGGATGAGGACGCCGCTGCCGAACATGTGCACCTGGTTGTACTCGTCGCGGAGCCGGCCCGCGGCGGCGGCGTCCGGGAGGACCGTCGTTCCCTCCCACGTCGGATCAGTCAGGGTGCTGGAGACGACGAACTTGGGCACCCGGTTGAGCGTGCCGCCAATGTCATCGGACTGGTTCGGCCAGTAGGCCGCGAAGATGTCGTAGGTCTTCCGGCCGAGAAGCAGGGCATCGATGTGGCCGATCCCTGCCTCGATGGCTGCCTCGGCTTCGGCATCGGACACCGGTAACTGCCAGCCGCCCAAGGTAAAACCGCCTTCGGTGTCCTCCTCGCGGCCGCCGGGCCCCTGGTAGACGCCGTCGAGGGTCAGGAACAGGTTCGCGACGATGATTCCCACCCGTCCAGTCTGGGACAGCGCTCCCACGCTGTCCAGCACTCCGGCGCTGCCCGGGCAGGCGGGCGTGGCAGACTGATGCCATGCTGCTCGACGAGCTTGTGAAAACTACGGACAAGGTCGCATCCACACGCTCCCGGCTCGCGAAGGTGGAAGCCCTGGCGGACCTGTTGCGCCGGCTGGAGCCCGGGGAGGTCGCCACCGCCGTCGGCCTGCTCACCGCCAAGCCGCGCCAGGGCCGGGTGGGGGTGGGCTGGCGCGGCATGTCCGCGGCCATGGGGGAGCCCGCCGCGGACCCCCGCCTTAGCGTGGCCGACCTGGACGCGGCTTTGGACCGGCTCCTTGCCACCGGCGGCGCCGGGTCTGCGGCGGAGCGCGCCGCGACCCTCCGGACGCTCACGGCTGCAGCCACCGAACGCGAGCAGGCCTTCATCGCCGGCGTCATGCTCGGGGAACTGCGCACCGGTGCGCTTGAGGGGATTCTGACGGATGCCGTCGCCCGGGCCTCGGACCGGACTGTCGACTCCGTACGCCGCGCAGCGATGCTCTCCGGCGACCTCGGCGAAACCGCCCTGCTGGCCCTCACGGGCACGGCAGCCCAGCTCGACGCCGTCGGCCTCGTCGTGGGCCGGCCGGTCCAGCCGATGCTTGCCTCCACCGCGGCCAGCGCCGGCGCCGCGCTTGAGGCGACGGGCGAGGCATCCGTGGAATACAAGCTCGACGGCGCCCGCATCCAGGTGCACCGCTCTGGCGACGACGTGGGCATCTACACACGCACCCTGGCCGACGTGACCCACCGGCTGCCCGAGGTGGTCGAGGTGGTGCGCGCGCTGCCGGTGCGCGACGTGATCCTGGACGGCGAGACCCTTGCCCTCGGCGAGGACGGCGGCCCCCGGCCGTTCCAGGAGACCATGTCCCGGTTCGGGGCGGACGCGGCACGGACCACGGTGCTGCATCCCTGGTTCTTCGACGTGCTCCACATCGACGGGCGCGACCTCCTCGACGAACCGCTGTCCACACGCATCGGCGTGCTGGAGCGCATCGCCCCGGAGCACCGGATCCCGGGGGAGATCACTGCGGACCCGGATGTTGCCGAAAGGGTCTCACACGATGCGCTCGCCGCAGGCCACGAGGGCGTCGTGGTGAAAGCGGTGGGATCGGCCTACGCCGCCGGCAGGCGCGGTTCCAACTGGATCAAGGTCAAGCCGGTGCTTACCTACGATCTCGTGGTCCTTGCCTGCGAGTGGGGGTCGGGCCGCCGCACAGGGCTGCTTTCCAACCTGCATCTCGGCGCCCTCGACCCGTCCGGCGAGTTCGGTAAACCCGGCGGCTATGTCATGGTGGGCAAAACCTTCAAGGGCCTCACCGATGCGCTGCTGCGCTGGCAGACGGAGAGGTTCCAGGAACTTGAGGTCCGGCGTACGGCCGGCACGGTCTGGATGGAGCCCGTCACCGTGGTGGAGATCGCCATCGACGGTGTGCAGCAGTCCACGCGCTATCCCGGCGGAATTGCGCTCCGGTTCGCCCGCGTCAAGCGGTACCGCGAGGACAAGACGGCCGCGGAAGCGGACACTATACAGACGCTGCGCGGGCTGCTTCGCTAGCAGTTGTGCCGGTTCGGCTGCGGGCGTACCGTGACGCTTAAGTACTTCAGCGTCCAGCGCGCGGCCTTATCAGGACGCCTGGACGGGGGTGTCCGAGGAGGCCGGAGTGTCAACTGAAACGGGCATTGACGAAGGGCGGTCCGCGTTCCGGGAACATCGCTGGACTGACGCGTCCAGGAGTTACGCCGACGCGGACAGGCGCGGCGGACTCCCCGCGGCCGACCTTGAGCGGCTGGCAACGGCCGAAATCCTGACCGGCAACACCGCTGCAGGACTGGAAACCCTCACCCGCGCGCACGAGGAATACCTGATGGTGGGCGACATCACGGGTGCGATGCGGTGCGCGGTGTGGCTGGGCATGCACCTGCTGAACCTTGGCGAAACCGCCCGCAGCGCGGGCTGGTTTGCCCGGGGTAGGACGTTGGTGGATGAGCTTGATGAACCGGGTCCGGTGGCGGGTCTGCTGCTGTTTCCCGCCGCGCTGGGCAAACTCTACGGCGGTGACGCCGCAGGTGCGCTGCAGCTGTTCACCGAAGCGGGCTCCGTCGCGCGGAAGTTCCAGGACAGGGACCTGGCGGCGCTGGCCCTTCTGGGAACCGGACAGGCAACGCTGATGCTGGGACGCGCGGAGGAGGGCCTGGGGATGTTCGATGAAGCCATGGTGGCCGTCACCGCGGGGGAGCTGTCCCCGGTCCCTTCGGGAATCATCTATTGTGCGGTGATCGGCAATTGCCATCTGGCCTTTGACCTGGAGAGGGCACTTCAGTGGACGGTGGCGCTGGACCGCTGGTGCAGGGACCGGCCCGATATGGTGGCGTTCAGCGGCCAGTGCCAGTCCCACCGGGCCGAGCTCTTCCGGCTGCACGGGGCCTGGGCAGAAGCGCTCACGGCAGCTGCCGCGGCCCAGGGACTTGCCGCACGGGGTGATCCCCAGGCACTTTTTGGTGGCTTCTACCAGCAGGGCGAAGTGGAGCGCCTCGCCGGGAAACTGGACGCTGCGGAGGAATGCTACCGGCAGGCTGCCCGGAGCGGGTGGGAACCGCAGCCAGGCCTGGCACTCCTCCTGCTGGCCCGAGGAGAGGCGCGGCAGGCGCAGTCGATGATCCGCAGGGCGGCGGAAGTTGCGGATGCGGCTACCCGCTGCCATTTGCTGCCGGCGCTGGTCGAAATCGAACTGGCCGCGGGTGATCCCGGGGCCGCGCGGCGGGGTGCTGACGAATTGGAAACCATTGCCGGGGAGTACCCCAAACCCATGCTCCAAGCCGTCGCCGGCCAGGCTGACGGGGCGGTCCGGCTGGCCGACGGTGATGCCGCCGGAGCCTCGCAGTCCCTGCGGCAGGCGTGGAGGCTGTGGCAGAAGCTGGGAGTTCCGTACGAGGCAGCCCGCTGCCGGGCGCTGATCGGGAGTGCGTGCCGGGACCTCGGAGATGAGGCTTCGGCGCTGATGGACTTCGAAGCGGCCCACGCGGGATTCCTGGAACTGGGGGCAGCACCCGCCGCCGCCTGGGCGGCCTCCCTGATGCGGGCTGGCGTCGGCGAAGGGGCGGGCACCGCCGGACCGTTAACCCCGAGGGAAAATGAAGTGCTCCGGCTGGTGGCGTCAGGAAGAGGAAACCGCGCCATAGCGGCAGAACTCTACCTCAGTGAAAAGACCGTGGCCCGCCACATCAGCAACATCTTCCTCAAGCTGGGCCTGTCCTCCAGGGCGGCCGCCACCAGCTACGCCTATGAGCACGGGCTGGCCGGATAGGCCGCCTGCAGATAAATACCCACGACCCGTCCGCAACGGGTTACGTAATTTGGCCGACGCGGAGGGGAATGCTGCACCCGTAGCCTCACACCATGAACCTTCCAGTGCTCGCCGGAACCGTGTCGACAGTGCTCTTCGCCGCCGGTATGTTCCCGATGCTTGTGAAGGCTGCACGCACCAAGGACCTTGCGTCGTACAGCCTGGGCAACCTGGTGCTGAGCAACCTGGCCAATGCGGTGCACTCGATCTACGTTTTCAATCTTCCTGCCGGTCCCATCTGGGTCCTCCACCTGGCCTACGCCCTGGCATCCGCCCTGATGCTGGCAGGGTGGCTGCGCTACAGGGAAACGGGGCACGAAGCCGCAGCCGGCACCACGGCGGCGGGAACCACAGCAGAAGGTGCGTCAGCCGGCAGCCCGGCGGGCGGGGTCAGCCTGAAGAATCCACTTGCTACAAAAGGAGCGCGGCCATGAACAACAACAATCCGGCCGGCATGCTGGACACCGTCATCATCGGCGGCGGGCAGGCCGGACTTGCCCTGGGCTATTTCATGAAGGGCCAGAAACGGAAGTTCCTGATTCTCGACGCCAGCCAAAGGTCCGGCGATTCCTGGCGGCAGCGGTGGGATTCCCTCCGGGTGTTCACTCCCGCCAAGTACGACGGACTGCCCGGCGCACCGTTCCCGGCGGACCGGCTGTCCTTCCCTACTAAGGATGAGGTAGCGGACTATCTCGAAGGGTATGCCGCGGAATTTGACCTTCCGGTGGTCCACGGCATCCGCGTGGAGCGCCTTTGGCGGGAGGGGGACCACTACGCGGCCACCGCCGGGGGCGGCCGGTGGGAAGCACGCAACGTGGTGGTGGCCACAGGCTCCACACAGACACCCGAGGTGCCCGGCTTTGCGGCTGAACTGGCCCCTTCCATCAAGCAAGTGCATTCCAGCCAGTACCGGAACCCGCAGCAGCTCCGGGAAGGTCCGGTCCTGGTTGTGGGGCTGGGGAACTCGGGGGCGGAGATCGGCCTCGAAGTTTCCAGGACCCGGCCGGCGCTGGTGGCCGGCAAGCCCACGGGCGAGATCCCGGTGAAGCACGGCAAGGCGGCGGCACGTTATGCGTTCCCGGTGGTGCGCTTCCTTGGGCTGCACGTGTTGACGCTTGGTTCACCGATTGGCCGCAAAGTGGCGCCGGCGATGAAGGCGCACGCCGAACCGCTGATCAGGACGAAGACGAGGGACCTCGCGGCCGCCGGCGTGCACGTCGTGCCGAGGGTCACCGGGGTGGCCGACGGGATGCCCGTACTGGCCGACGGAACGCGCCTTGAAGTCGCCAATGTGGTCTGGTGCACCGGATTCCGGGAGGACTTCAGCTGGATCGATCCGGCGTTGCTCGACGGCGGCGCAATGCCCCGGCAGTGGCGCGGTGTGGCTCTGGATTCGCCAGGGCTGTTCTTCCTGGGGCAGCGGTTCCTGTACGCGGAGGTATCGGACACCCTTCCGGGCCTCGGCCGCGACGCACGGTACCTGGCGGCCAGGATTCCGGCCCCCGCCGCTCACGGATCCGGGGTGGCTGCCGCCTGAGCCGCGCCGGCTTCGCTGCCCGTGCCGGGCCGTGATGCCTGTTACCTTTCCCGGAAAATCCGCCATGCCTCGGTAGAATTGATGTTTTGTCCGCCGCAGGAAGGTCTTTTGTGTCGATAGCGAGAACCGCGGCTGCTTCCCGCCCGGTGCCCGAAGCAGCCGCCAAAAGCCGGAAGCCAACCTTCCGGCCGGAGGTCCAGGGGCTCCGTGCGCTCGCCGTGCTGATGGTGGTGGCCTACCACGTCTGGCTGGGCCGGGTGTCCGGGGGAGTGGACATCTTCCTGCTCATCTCCGCGTTCCTGCTGACCCTGTCCTTCGTCCGGAAAGCCGAGGCAGGGCGGCCGTTCGGGCTGCTTGGGCACTGGCTGCACCTGTTCAAGCGGCTGCTGCCCGCCGCCGTCGTGGTCATCCTGGGAGTCCTCGCCGGAACGTGGCTGATCCTGCCCCAGAGCCGCTGGCCGCAGGTGCTGGACCAGGCCTGGGCGTCCCTGCTCTACAGCCAGAACTGGCTGCTCGCGGACACCGCCGTTGACTACTATGCCCAGGACCACGCCGGGGCCAGCCCGCTCCAGCACTTCTGGTCGCTGTCCATCCAGGGACAGGTGTTCATCCTCTGGCCCCTCATCTTCGCCGGCACCGCCGGACTGCTGGTGCTGCTGCACCGGATCCGCGCGCTCACCCGGGTCACCTACCGCGGGCTGCTGGCCCTGGTCTTCGGCACAGTCTTCGCCGTGTCCCTCGCCTACTCCGTGGAGCAGACCGCCGGCAACCAGGCGTACGCCTACTTCGACACCCGGACCCGGCTCTGGGAGTTCGCGCTGGGCTCGCTCCTGGCGCTGGCCCTGCCCTACCTCAAACCGGCCCGGGCGCTCCGGGTGGTCCTGGGCTGGGCAGGCCTGGCGGCCATGGTCTCCTGCGGCCTGCTGCTCACGGTGGACCGCTCGTTCCCCGGCTTCGTGGCGCTCTGGCCCACCCTGGCGGCCGCCGCCATCATCGTCGCGGGACAATCCGGCAGCCGTTTCGGCATGGACAGGGTCCTCAGCAGCAAGCCTTTGGTGGCGCTGGGAGACAATTCCTATGCCCTGTACCTCTGGCACTGGCCGGTCCTGGTGCTGGCGCTTGCCGCCACCGGCGTGGAGGCACCCAACCTGGCCCAGGGCCTGGGCATCGTGGGCGCCTCCATCGTGCTCGCCGTCCTCACCACGCGCTTCGTTGAAAAGCCGCTGCGCGAGTGGCACTGGCCGCAGCGCCGGGCCTGGCGCACCGCCGTCGTTATTGCTGCTTGTGGCGCGCTGTTGGCCGGACCCGTCGCCATCTGGCAGACCACGCTCACCGCAGAGGAAAGCGCGACGGCGGCCCAGCCGCGGGAGCTCACGCCAGGGGCCGCCGCGCTCAACCCGGAAAACGCCGCCGTGCCCGCCCCGGAGGCCAGGTTCATCCCCGGCCCGTCCGCGCTGGACAACGACTGGGCCGGAATCCACGCGCCCTGCACCGGTGCCAACGCCACCAGCAATCCCATCCTCGAAGGGTGCCGGCAGGAGGTTCCTGATGGCGAGGTAACCAAGCGCATCGTGGTCCTGGGCGACTCGCACTCCCAGCAGTACCTGGGGGCGCTGGCGCCGATTGCCGCCGCGCGGGGCTGGGAACTGGTGACGCTGCTGATGCCTGCGTGCCGCTTCGGGGCGGAGTCCGCAGAACGGAATGCGGAGTGCAACGCCTACAACCAGGCGAGCGCCGCCTACGTCCTGGAACACCAGCCGGACGCAGTGTTCACGGTGGCGTCGCTGACGCATGAGGAGGCCCCGTTCGAGACCGAAGTGCCGGGTTACCTGGAAGGGGTCCGGCCGTTCGCGGAGGCCGGGATCGAGGTCATCGGAATCCGGGACAACCCGCGCTTTACGTTCAACATGCCGGAATGCATCCAGCGCAACGGCCCGGACGCGCCGGAGTGCAGTGTGTCCCTGGCGGAGTCCCTGGTGGAACCGTCCCCGCTGGAAAGCTACCGGGGCAAACTGGACGGACTGCACCTCATGGATCTCAGCGACTTCATCTGCGCGCGGGGCATCTGTCCCGGGGTGGTGGGGAACGTCTACGTCTACAAGGACGACAACCACCTCACGCGGACCTACGTGGAAAGCATGATCCCCATGTTCGAGCAGCGGCTGCTGGCCGCCACGGGCTGGAACTGAACGCAGTCACGAGCAGCAGCGGGGGTGCGGACGGGGAGCGTGCAGTTGCTCACATTGCACGCGTGGAATAGGGGGATCGGCGCTGAGGTTCTAATATTTACTCAATACTTTCCGGCCTCCGGGGCCCCGCCTGCCGCGGCGGTCCTGGAACATTTCCTGCACAGGCCAGTCCCGTAATGACGGGCTGGTCATCGGCTGCAACCCCTACCCGTCCAGCAACCAAGGTAAGAGGCGCACTCATGACCGAGCCCGAACACAACCCCTTTGGCTTTATTGGCCTGACCTACGACGACGTCCTGCTCCTGCCCGGGCACACCGAGGTCATCCCGTCCGAGGCTGACACGTCGTCGCGGATTTCCAAGCGGATTTCGGTTCACACGCCGCTGCTGTCCGCCGCCATGGACACCGTCACGGAGTCCCGGATGGCCATCGCCATGGCACGCCAGGGCGGCCTGGGAGTCATCCACCGCAACCTGTCCATCCAGGACCAGGCGGACCAGGTGGACCGGGTAAAGCGCAGCGAGTCAGGGATGATCACCAACCCGCTGACCATCGGCCCGCAGGCCACGCTTGCTGAGCTGGATGAGATCTGCTCGCAGTACCGCGTCTCCGGCCTGCCCGTGGTGGACGAGGACATGCGCCTGCTCGGCATCGTCACCAACCGTGACACCCGCTTCGTCCCCGAGTCCGACTTCCCGCTGCGGCTGGTCAGCGACGTGATGACCAAGATGCCCCTGGTCACCGGACACGTGGGGATCAGCCGCGAGGAAGCCTCGCACAAGCTGGCCACCAACAAGATCGAGAAGCTTCCCCTGGTGGATGAGCAGGGCCGGCTCAAGGGCCTGATCACCACCAAGGACTTCACCAAGGCCGAGCAGTACCCGCTGGCCACCAAGGACGACGAAGGCCGCCTCCGCGTGGGCGCCGCCATCGGCTTCTTCGGGGACGGCTGGGAGCGCGCCATGGCACTGGTGGACGCCGGCGTCGATGCCCTCTTCGTGGACACCGCCAACGGCCACTCCCAGGGTGTGCTGGACATGATCCGCCGCCTTAAGTCCGATCCCGTGGCGGCACACTTGGACGTCATCGGCGGCCAGGCCGCCACCCGTGAAGGCGCCCAGGCCCTGATCGACGCCGGCGCTGACGGCATCAAGGTGGGCGTGGGACCCGGATCCATCTGCACCACCCGTGTGGTGGCCGGTGTGGGCGTCCCGCAGATCACCGCCATCTACGAGTCCGCCAAGGCTGCCATTCCTGCCGGCGTGCCGCTGATCGCCGACGGCGGGCTGCAGTACTCAGGCGACATCGGCAAGGCCCTCGTGGCCGGTGCCGACACCGTGATGCTCGGCTCCCTGCTGGCCGGCTGCGACGAATCGCCGGGCGAACTGATCTTCGTCAACGGCAAGCAGTTCAAGTCCTACCGCGGCATGGGCTCCCTCGGCGCCATGCAGTCCCGCGGCAAGAACACGTCCTACTCGAAGGACCGCTACTTCCAGGCCGACGTCTCCGGCGATGACAAGCTCATCCCCGAGGGCATCGAGGGCCGTGTGGCCTACCGCGGTCCGCTGTCGTCGGTGGCCTACCAGCTGGTGGGCGGCCTGCGCCAGACCATGTTCTACACCGGCGCGCCGACCGTGGCCGAGCTGAAGGCCCGGGGCAAGTTCGTCCGGATCACCCCGGCCGGCCTGAAGGAATCGCACCCGCACGATATCCAGATGACCGTCGAAGCGCCGAACTACGGTTCCCGCTGACAACGCCTCCTGAACGGGTGAACACCCCTGCGAAGGGCCAGCCGCCACGGCGGCTGGCCCTTCGTCCGTATGCCCGGGCGGTAGCCCAGGTGCTGCGGGTCAGTTTCCGGGCTTCGCCGGGCGCCGTGGTCATGAAGGTGCTCGGGTCGCTGATCTCAGCCGTGCTTCCGCTGGTCACCACCTACTTCGCCGCCCTGACCACCACGGCGCTGGCCGCCGCCTATGCCGGTGACGCCGAGGCCGGCCGGCGGGCGATCGCCTACGTCATCATCACCGCCGCCCTGGGGCTTTTCTGGGGCGCGTTCAGCAGCGTTGACCGCTACATCCAGCAGCTGATGAGCTTCAAGGTGGGGGCCATCGTGGGGGACCAGATGTACGAGCGGTTCCTGGCACTGGAATTCTGGCGGTACGACGACAAAGAAACCGTTGACCTCTACGACCGCGCAAAGCGGTTCTCCGACTCCTACGCCCGGGTGCTTGACCGGATCGCCGCCATCTTCACCCAGCTCGTCTCGGTAATTCTCGCCGTCGGCGCCTTGCTGCTGGTGAGCTGGTGGATCGCCGTGATCGTCCTTGTCGCCATCGTCCCCAGCGTCTACCTGCAGTTCAAACTTTCGCGGGAGCAGATCGCCCACTGGAACACCCAGGTGGACTCACGCCGCCAGCGCCGCATGATCGAGACCAACCTCCTTCGGCCGCAGCACATCGCCGAGATGCGGCTTTACGGGATTGTGGGCTACCTGATGGATTTCAGGTCCCGGCTGCGGGACGCGGACGAGCGCCGGCGGCTGGACTTTCAGAAGCGGTACATCCCCAAGCAGCTCGCCGCCGATGCGCTCCAGTACGGCGCTGAAGTGGTGTCCCTGGTCTGGGTGGTGGGGCAGATCATCGCCCGCGCGCAGCCCGTGGGCCAGTTCCTCTACGTGCAGCAGATTGTCAGCAGGGCGCTGTCCACGGCGAACAACCTGGTGTCCTCCCTCAGTTCCATCGACGAGGACCTGGCCAACCTCAAGGACTACGAGCTGTTCATGGCCATGCCCGTGCATTCGGAGCACGCCCCGCCGCTGCTGCAGGCACCGAAGACCGTTGAGCTGAAGGACATCCGCTTCACCTACACGGGCAGCGACATCGAGGTGATCCGCGGGATCAGCCTGACCATCCGCGAGGGCCAGCACATCGCCATCGTGGGGGAGAACGGCGCCGGCAAGTCCACGCTGATCAGGATCCTGGCGGGGCTGTACCGGCCGGACTCGGGACAGGTACTGCTCGACGGCGTCGACCTTGCCGCCGTCGACGTCACCTCCTGGCACCGGCACCTCGCGGTGCTGAGCCAGGAATTCCTCAAGTACGAGTTCGCCACGGCCGCGGAGAACATCTACTTCGGGGACGTCGACGCGCCCCGCGACGACGCCCGCATCCGCAAGGCTGCCGCGGACGCGGAGGCGCTGGACTTTATCAACAAACTCCCCAACGGCCTGGATAACCATGTCAGCAACTGGATGGAGGACCCGCGCGGGCGGAAGGGCAGCGGGCTCTCGGGCGGGCAGTGGCAGCGTCTGGCCATGGCCCGGAACTTCTACCGGGACGCCTCGTTCATGGTGATGGACGAGCCAACCTCGGCTATCGACGCCCTGGCCGAGCACCGGATCTTCACCCGCCTCTTCGCTGACCGCAGCAGCACCATCATCGCCATCAGCCACCGGCTCGCCACCATCGAGAAGGCGGACACCGTGTTCATGCTGGAGGACGGCAGGATCGTGGAGCAGGGGACGCACAAGGAACTCGTCGCGCTTCGCGGGCGCTACTTCAGGATGTTCGAATCCCAGCTCACGGGAGCAAGCCCGGAGGCAGGAGGAGGAGCCTAGGACTCCGCTACCGTCGTACGCACCCGCGCAATGCCCGGCCGCGGCGGGACGCTGCTGAACCCGAACGACACAGCGGGGCGGACCGCCGCCAGGGCTCCGGCATCAACCCCGTTCCAGCTCACGACGGCGGAGGTGATGGTGTGCAGGTCGCTCACCCCGTAATACTCCCTCCGGCCGCTGCCTGCGGTGCCGGAGGTCCGGGAGCCGCTGCTCAGGATCCCGGCGACCGGACTGATGGCCCGCAGCCAGCCGGGGTGGACAGCAAGGCGTCGGGGGACTGCCCGCAGCATCCTGCCCAGGAGGGCCCGCCCGCCGAGCCGGGCGCTGATGGCCAGGGGACCGGCGTCGACCTCCAGCGTTCCGTGGCCCAGCCGCGCCGACAGGTCCACCTCCGTGACGTCGTCGAACGTGTAGGTGGCGGCGATGAACTCCGCCACCTCACGGCTGGGGGCCAGGAGCTGCCGGTGGCCGGAGGGCTGCTGGACCATCACGTCCGCAAAGGGCCCGAAGGGCGACTCCTGCCAGATGCCCACCACGGCGCGAAGGCCGGAAGCCGTGCCTATGCCGGCAATGTGGCCGTCGAATACCCACCGTGAACCCATAGGGCAACTGTAGCCACCCGGGCTCCGGTTGGTGCGTGCGGTCCGTAGCCTGCGTTCCCGGCCCGTCCGCACAGACAAGGACATCACGGCCGCTGGGATACCCTAGAGCAGTGACTTACGAGATCGAGATCGGCCGTGGCAAGCGTGGGCGTCGTGCCTACTCCCTGGATGACATTGCAATCGTCCCTAACCGTCGCACCCGCGACCCCAAGGACGTCTCCGTCTCCTGGCAGATTGACGCCTACAAGTTCGACATGCCCGTCATTGCGGCGCCCATGGACTCTGCCATGTCCCCGCAGACTGCCATTGCCCTGGGCCGGCTCGGCGGCCTCGGCGTGCTGGACCTCGAGGGCCTGTGGACCCGGTACGAGGACCCGGAGCCCATCCTGGACGAGATCGGCGCGCTGGAGGATGAAACCAACAGCCCGGCCGTGACAGGCCGCATGCAGGAGCTGTACAAGGCGCCCATCCAGCCTGAACTGATTACGTCCCGCCTGGCGGAGATCCGCGAGGCCGGCGTGACGGTGGCGGGATCCCTGACGCCGCAGCGCACCCAGGAGCACTACAAGACCGTGGTGGCGGCCGGCGTCGACATCTTCGTCATCCGCGGCACCACCGTCTCCGCCGAGCATGTCTCCAAGGACCACGAGCCCCTGAACCTCAAGCAGTTCATCTACGAGCTGGATGTTCCCGTGATCGTGGGCGGCGCGGCCGGCTACACGCCCGCGCTGCACCTCATGCGCACCGGTGCCGCCGGCGTGCTGGTGGGCTTCGGCGGCGGCGCCACCACCACCACCCGCCGGGCCCTGGGCATCCATTCGCCCATGGCATCCGCCATCTCCGACGTCGCTGCCGCCCGCCGCGACTACATGGACGAGTCCGGCGGCCGGTACGTCCATGTCATTGCCGACGGCGGCATGGGCACCTCGGGCGACATCGTCAAGGCCATTGCCATGGGAGCCGACGCCGTGATGCTGGGCAGCGCCCTGGCGCGGGCCGAAGAGGCACCGGGCAAGGGATGGCACTGGGGCCAGGAAGCCCACCACCTCGAACTTCCCCGCGGCGACCGCGCCAACGTGGGCACCGTGGGGCCGCTGGAGGAAGTGCTGTTCGGACCGGGCCACCACACCAACGGAACCTCCAACCTCATTGGCGCGCTGCGCCGCTCCATGGCGACCACCGGATACTCGGACCTGAAGGAATTCCAGCGGGTCGACGTCGTGGTTTCCCCGTACTCCGGAAACTGACGCTCCCCCTGGGAACCGGAGGGCAGCGGCAGCATCCTGCCACTGCCCTCCTGCCCAAGCGTGCCGCAAGCAAGTAGGGTGGTTTTACTACCGGCACTTGAGGCACTGGAGGCGTTCAATGAAGAAATTTCCTGTTAACGGCGGGGCCCTTGGCCCGGAAGCCAGGGAAGCATCCATCCAACGGCTGCGCGCCACGGCGGACCCCGGCCAGGAACTGGACATCCTCATCGTCGGCGGCGGCATCGTTGGCACCGGGGCAGCCCTGGACGCCGTCACGCGCGGCCTCAGCGTCGGCATCGTTGAAGCGAACGACTGGGCTGCCGGTACGTCCTCCCGGTCCTCGAAGCTCATCCACGGCGGCCTCCGGTACCTGGAGATGCTCGATTTCGGCCTCGTGAAGGAAGCGCTGCAGGAGCGGGGGCTGCTGCTCTCGGAACTGGCGCCGCACCTGGCCCGGCCGGTCCCGTTCCTGTATCCGCTGACCAAGCCCTTCATCGAGCGGCCCTATGTGGGTGCCGGCATCGCGCTGTATGACGCCATGTCCGTCTCCAGCGGGCACAGCAGGGGAGTCCCGTTCCACAAGCACCTCAGCCGCCGGGGCACCCTGCGCGCTGCCCCCAGCCTCAAGAATGACGCGTTCGTGGGCTCCATCCGGTACTACGACGGCCAGGTGGATGACGCGAAGTACTGCGCCAACCTGGTGCGGACCGCCGCCTACTACGGTGCCCACGCCGTCAACCAGATGAAGGTGGTGGACTTCCTCCGCGAAGGTGAGCGGGTGGTGGGGGCCAAGGTGGTCAACCACGAGGACGGGACGCAGTTCAACATCCGCGCCAAGCAGGTGATCAACGCCACCGGGGTGTGGACGGACGAAACCCAGGCCATGGTGACCGATCGCGGCCAGCTGAAGGTCCGTGCCTCCAAGGGCATCCACCTGGTGGTACCGCGCGACCGGTTCCAGTCCACCGTCGGCCTGATCCTGCGCACCGAAAAGTCCGTGCTGTTCGTCATCCCGTGG
The DNA here is from genome assembly GCF_023708005.1 of Pseudarthrobacter sp. NCCP-2145. NCBI lineage: Bacteria > Bacillati > Actinomycetota > Actinomycetes > Micrococcales > Micrococcaceae > Pseudarthrobacter > Pseudarthrobacter sp. NCCP-2145. The sequence goes on from NZ_BRCG01000004.1 coordinate 28,243, forward strand.
GGTCGCCACTGGATCATCGGCACCACGGACACCGACTGGAACCTGGACAAGGCCCACCCGGCCGCCTCCAGCAAGGACATCGACTACATCCTGGAACACGTCAACAAGGTCCTCAAGCGTCCGCTGACCCGCGAGGACGTAGAGGGCGTGTACGCCGGCCTCCGTCCGCTGCTCGCCGGGGAAAACGACTCCACCGCCAAGCTGTCCCGTGAACATGTGGTGGCCCATCCCGTTCCCGGCCTGGTGGTGGTGGCTGGCGGGAAGTGGACCACCTACCGGGTCATGGCCAAGGACGCCGTGGACGAGGCCACCCGCACCATGGACGAGCGGGTTCCGCCCAGCTGCACGGAAACCATTCCGCTGCTGGGCGCCAGCGGATTCAGGGCAGCCTGGAACCGCCGGAACCGGACTGCCGAGGAATCCGGCGTGCATGTTGCCCGGATTGAGCACCTGCTGAACCGCTACGGATCCATGACCTCAGAGGTGCTGTCCATCATCGAGGAGAATCCGGCCCTCGCGGAGCCCCTTCCGGGTGCCGACGACTACCTCCAGGCCGAGGCCGTCTATGCAGCTACCCATGAGGGCGCCCGCCACGTCCATGATGTGCTGACCCGAAGGACACGGATTTCCATCGAGGCCTGGGACCGCGGAGTGTCCGCCGTGCCTGTTGTCGCTAAACTAATGGGTGACGTCCTTGGCTGGAGTGACGCCCAGCGTGAAAACGAAGTGCGGCACTACATTGCGCGGGTGGAGGCTGAACGCCTCAGCCAGCAACAGCCGGACGACGAATCCGCAGACGCCGCCCGCCTGGGCGTGGAAGACATCGTGCCCCTGCGCTGAGGGATTCACGCACCAGCAACGCTGACTGAAGGGATACGCCTTGGCGGAACCACTTGACCGGTACGACGCCGTGCTCACCACGCCCGACATGGTGATTTTGGAGTTGGAGGCTAAGGACAAGGCCGACGCTGCCACGCAGCTTGCCAAGCGGCTGCACGCCGCCGGGCGCATCTCGGACCTGGACGGGTTCCTCAAGCATGTGAACGCCCGGGAACACCAGCTGGCCACGGGACTGCCGGGCGGCATCGGCCTGCCGCACGCCCGCAGCGAGTTCGTCTCCCGCACCTCCATCGCGGTCGGAATCACCAAATACGGGCACGCCCTCGATTTCGGTGCAGCCGACGGTCCCGCCACGGTGATCCTGCTGATTGCCACCCCGGCGAGTTCCTTCTCCGACCACCTCGAGGTCCTGGCCACGCTGGCCCGGTCCCTGTCCAAGGAATCGTTCCGGGAGTCGCTGCGCCGGGCCTACGATCCCGACATGATCGCCGAACTCATCAACTCCAGCCTGGTGTTCTTCGATCACTGACCGGACCGCGGGACCCGTCCGGCGAACAGGCAGGATCCCGGGCCTGGCCTCGCGTTTAGTTGTTCTACAGCGCTACGAAGTACGGTTAAGACGTGTGGAAAACAGCCCTTAAGCCCCGATGGATCGCCGGTTTTGTCTTCGCGATCGCTGTTTCCGGGGTCTTCGTTCTGCTGAGCCAGTGGCAGTTCGGGCGCTCCACCCAGCCTGAGGTGCCCACGAACCCGGCCACCGAGCAGGTCCGGCCGCTGACCGACACCCTCCAGCCGGGCGAGTTCTTCCACGGAACCGACGCGGACCAGATGGTCTCGGCGGAGGGATCCTACGACCCCGCCAAACAGTTGCTGGTCCCGGGGCGGCTGCATGACGGCAAGACAGGCTACTGGGTGGTGTCCGCGTTCGCCGTCGACGGGGCACCCGCCCTGACCGGCGCCGCAGCCTCACCGCAGACCTGGATCCCGGTGGCCCGCGGCTGGGTGGCGGAGCCCGGCGATGCCCCCGCGCCGCCGTCGGGCACCCTTGAACTGACCGGGCGGCTGCTGCCGTCCGAGGCGCCCGTCCCGGGGACGGCGCCCAAACCAGGCGAGGCGACGGCTGTGTCCGTGGCAGAGCTGATCAACTACTGGGAGGTCAGCAGCTATCCCGGGTTTGTGGCCGCCACCGCCGAAGTAGCCAACGGCGTGGACGTCAGCGCCGCCGCGGTCCAGGGCGAACTTCTTCCCTTGGATATCGGTCCGCAGCCGCCCGCCCAGCAGATCAACTGGCTCAACCTCTTCTACTCGCTCGAGTGGGTGGTTTTCGCCGGCTTCGCCCTGTTCATCTGGTGGCGGCTCGTGAAGGACGACTACCACCGCGACCTTGAGGAAAGCCTCGAGGACGGCGATGAAGACAACCAGCATCCAGAACACAACCAGCAAAAGGTACAGCCATGATTGACCCGAAACCGGCCAACCCGGCCTCTGCCCGAGGCATGGATTCAGGCGCAAACGCAGGCGCAAACGCAGGCACTCGCGCGGGCGGCAAGAAGCGCCGTTTTGGCGGAACCGAAGCCCAGATCCGCTCGGCCCTGAAGTTTTACAAGGTGCTGGCGTACCTCACGGGCGGCATGCTGCTGCTGCTGTGCGCCGAACTGGTTGCCCGCTACGGCTTCGGGCAGTACCTCTTCGCAGGGGGAACCAATGCCGTCACGGGCCAGCCCTTCGGGTTCGGCTTCGCAGATGCCGAGCCTCCGGGAGTGCTGGACGGCGTCAACCTGTCCGTGACTGTCCTCATTGTTCACGGCTGGATGTACGTGGTGTATCTGATGTCCAACTTCCGGCTCTGGGCGCTGATGCGCTGGCCGTTCCTCAAGCTGATCCTGCTGGCCCTCGGCGGTGTGGTCCCGTTCCTCTCCTTCATCGTCGAAAAGAAGTTCCACGCCGAGGTGGAGGCCGAGCTCGCGGCGAACCCCCAGGCGCCCCAGCGCTACTGACGGACAGCCGGGCGGCAATGCGGGCGCTGACAGTTCGCTCCGTCACAGCCCGGCTTCTCAAGATGCGCCGGTGCAACGGCGCCCAGTAGGCTAGTACGGTGACTACTCCCACTGCATCCCAGACTTCCCAGAAGCCGGTGCTGGTTGTTGACTACGGTGCCCAGTACGCGCAGCTTATTGCCCGCCGCGTCCGGGAAGCGAATGTGTATTCGGAAGTGGTTCCGCATACCTACACAACCGAGCAGCTCCTGGCCAAGAACCCCGCCGCCATCATCCTTTCTGGCGGCCCCTCGAGTGTCTACGCCGACGGCGCCCCCCGCGTCGGTGCCGACCTCTTCGAAGCCGGCGTCCCCGTCTTCGGCATCTGCTACGGCTTCCAGGCGATGGCCAACGCCCTCGGCGGCAAGGTGGACAAGACCGGGCTGCGGGAGTACGGCTCCACGGAAACCACCATTCTTGGCGAGGGCCGTTCGGTGCTGGAGGGCATGCCCCAGCACCAGAACACCTGGATGAGCCACGGCGACTCCGTCCACGAGGCGCCGGAGGGCTTCGAGGTCCTTGCGACGACGGCGGGCGCTGAAGTGGCTGCCTTCGCCAACGAGGAAAAAGGCCTGTTCGGGGTGCAGTGGCACCCCGAGGTGAAGCATTCCGCCTACGGCCAGCAGGTCCTGGAGAACTTCCTCTTCAAGGGCGCCAAGCTGGAACCCAACTGGACCACGGGCAACATCCTTGATGAGCAGGTGGAGCGGATCCGTAAGCAGGTCGGCGACGCCCGGGTCATTTGCGGCCTTTCCGGGGGCGTGGACTCGGCCGTTGCTGCCGCGCTTGTCCAGCGCGCCGTCGGGGACCAGCTCACCTGTGTGTTCGTGGACCACGGCCTGCTGCGCGAGGGCGAAGCCGAACAGGTGGAGCGCGACTTCGTGGCAGCCACCGGCGTGAAGCTGTATGTCGCCAACGAACAGGAACGCTTCCTGTCCGCCCTGGCCGGGGTGACCGATCCCGAAACCAAGCGCAAGATCATCGGCCGCGAATTCATCCGCGCCTTCGAAGAAGCCGAACTGGCCATCATCGCCGAGGCTGCAGCCCACGGCGAGAAGATCAAGTTCCTGGTCCAGGGCACCCTCTACCCGGACGTCGTCGAATCGGGCGGCGGCGAAGGTGCGGCAAACATCAAGAGCCACCACAACGTGGGCGGCCTCCCCGAGGACCTGCAGTTCGAGCTCGTCGAACCGCTGCGTGCACTCTTCAAGGATGAGGTCCGCGCCGTCGGAGCCCAGCTCGGATTGCCGCAGGAGATCGTTGGCCGCCAGCCCTTCCCCGGTCCCGGCCTCGGCATCCGCATCGTCGGCGAGGTCACCAAGGAACGGCTGGACCTGCTGCGCAAGGCCGACGCAATCGCCCGCGCCGAGCTCACCGCAGCCGGCCTGGACAACGAAGTCTGGCAGATGCCCGTCGTCCTGCTGGCGGATGTCCGCAGCGTGGGCGTCATGGGCGACGGCCGGACCTACGGCCACCCGATCGTGCTCCGTCCGGTCTCCTCCGAGGACGCCATGACGGCGGACTGGTCACGGCTCCCGTACGAACTGCTGGCCCGGATCTCCAACCGCATCACCAATGAGGTGGAGGGCGTGAACCGGGTTGTGCTGGACGTCACCAGCAAGCCGCCGGGAACCATCGAGTGGGAATAGCATCCTGAGTGGCCGGCTCCGTCAAGGGAGCCGGCCACTGGTGTTCCCGGGGCAAAAACCTCCGCAAATTCAGCCCATCACGTGTTGCGGTCTCTCAGTCCCGCCGTCTTAGCGGCTACGCTCGAACCTATGCCGGTATGGTCCAGGACGTCACGTGCAAACGCAGAAAAGAAGGCAGAAGTGTCAGTTGGTCAAGGCCACCCGGAGGGCTCCGAGGAGCTCCGCAAATGGCTGTCCGGGCTCAAACCCGTTACCGGGGCAGACACGATGCTGCGCTTCACCAAAACGCCTGAAGGCTCCATCGACCTGACGCACGCCCACCCGTCCGGCCTGGCCCAGCTGATGGCCGGCCGCAAGACGCGCCTCTCCACCCTGATCCGGGACCGGCAGCAGTACGTGGTGGCAGCCCGGGCCTCCCGGAACATCCGCTCGAAGATCTTCGAGCTTGCCAACGACCGCGGCATCGACGCCGGCTACCTCTCTGCCGGCACCGTTGTGTGGACGTCCGCCGTGGGCGGCAAACCGCAGCGCATTTCGGCGCCCGTCATGCTTACCGCCATCTCGCTGACCGTCCGGCCCGGGGAGGACGACTACGAACTCCAGCTGACGGAGCAGGCGCACATCAACCCCGCACTGGTACGGCACCTGAAAAACATCCACGGCATCGTCTTCGACGTCAACGCCGTCACCCGGCTGGCCTACAGCACCGCCCGCTTCGATCCGCAGCCCGTCCTGGACCGGCTGGGCACCCTGATCAGGCCCATCCATGGCGCCGAGGCGCAGCACAACCTGCTGGTATCGACCTTCGCCGACCTCTCCGGCAACCTGGACGACCCCTGGATCAACGACTCCAACCCGATCATCTCCGCCCTGGCCACTGCGGGCGGCGGCGAGATGGTGGACGTGGAACAGCCGGACCCCTCCCGTTTCCCTGCCCTGGACAGCAGGCACCCCAAGGACGAGCTGCTCCTGCTGGACGCGGACACCGACCAGCAGTACGTCATTGATGCTGCCCGTGCCGGCGACTCGCTGGTTGTCAGCAGCCCGCCGGGTACCGGACAGACGCAGACTGCCATCAACACCATCGGTGCGCTGGTGGATGCCGGAAAAACTGTCCTGGTGGTTGGGGACCGCCGCGCCAGCCTCAATGAAGTATCCGGCCAGCTGGAGGGCCTGGGCCTGGAGTCCATCCTGTTCCAGCTGTCCGGAAATGTCACAGCCCAGCAGCTGAAGGCCCAGCTGGTCCGTGCGATTGTCCGCAACGAAAAGTCGCTGGAACCCCAGCTCGGAAACCTCCACACCACGTTGACCGAGCACCGCCACGCCCTGATGGACCATGTGGCCTCGCTCCACAACGTCCGCCAGCGGTGGGGATGCTCGCCGTACCAGGCCATGCAGTCACTGGCGGAGCTGACGTCAATCCACCCTGCGCCGGCCACCACGGTGCGGCTGAAGCGGAGCGTCCTGGACAACATCCGGGACCGCGAGGAGCTCGCAGGCAGGCTCAAGCGTGCGGCGGAGCTGGGCAGCTTCAGCAAGGCCTCTACCACCAGCCCTTGGCATGGCGCCCGGCTGCTGACGCGGAAAGAGACCGAGGAAGCCCAGGATCTGGTCCGCTCCGTGGAAAAGAGCCTGCCCGCCCTCCGCGACCGCATGGCGGCAGTTGCCGAACATGCCGAAATCCGGCTCGGCGCCTCCTTCGCCGAGTGGGGCGAGCAGCTTGAGCTCCTGGTGGCGGTACGCGGAAGCCTGGACAAGTTCACCCCGGACATCTTCGACCGTCCCGTCACCGACCTGATTTCCGCCACCGCGCCCTCATCCTGGCGCAAGGAACGCGGCATCGACATGACGTCCATGCAGCGCTCAAGGCTGCGCAGGGTGGCGAAGGAGTACGTCCGGCCCGGGGTCCACATCGCCGACCTTCACACGTCGCTGCTCCTGGTCCAGGAGCAGCGGGCGCTGTGGGCAGGCTATGCCACCACCCAGCGGCATCCCGCCGTTCCGTCGGGGCTCGCCGAAATGAATGCCATGTACAGGTCACTGGACGGCGACCTTGCCCGCCTGGGGGAGGCCCTCCGGCACACGGCGGCCGGCGGCTCGCTGGCCACGGTCCCGTACGAGGAGCTGATGGAGCGCCTTGAGCGGCTGGTGGCGGACACCGACACCCTGAAGACGCTGCCGGAGCGCACGCTGCTGGTGGAGAACATGCGTGAGCACGGCCTGGGCGAGCTCCTGGCCGACCTCGCGGAGCGTGAAGTGCCGGCCGGCTCGGTTGCCGCCGAGCTTGAACTCGCGTGGTGGCAGTCGGCGCTCGAGGCAATGATCAGCGGCGACGACTACCTGGCAATGTCCGACGGCGATGCCCTCCGCAGGCTGGAGGCCGAGTACCGCCTCGCTGACAACGCCCACATCGCCAGCGGTGCCGCGCGCCTTCGCTGGGACCTCGCAGAGCGCTGGCGCAGTGCCCTCGCCACCCATCCCCGCCAGGCGGATCTCCTTCGGAGCCTGCTCAAGGATGGCCGGGTTTCCCTGCCGTCGCTCACGGCCCAGGCCCCGGAACTGATAGGCACGCTGGTCCCGGTCTGGTCCGTCAGCCCCTACCTGATGACCGGCCTGCTGCCGGCGGAGCAGCACTTCGACGCGGTGGTCATCCTGGACGCGGAAGCGACGTCCCTCCAGGCTGTGCTGCCGTCCGTTGCCCGGGCCAAACAGGTTATCGCGTTCGGTGACGCGCGGATCGCCAGCCCCCGGACTTTCACAGTGGGAGTGGAAAGGCTCGCGCCCGGAGAGTCAGCGCACCACCGCGTGGAAAGTGCTTTCAGCGCACTGTCGCAGGTGCTTCCCGTGTGGCGGCTCAACTTTGTCTACCGTGCGGTGGACGAGGACCTTGTGCTGCAGCTCAGCAAGAATTTCTATGACGGCGGCCTGCGGCGGCTGCCGGAAGGCCAGTCCGCCACCGGGCTGGACCGTTCCCTCCTGGTTGAATACCTCCCGGACGGCACCGGGTTGCCGAGCGCCGACCACGAAGGCGTCGAATCCGTGGTGGCGGAAGTCAACCGCGTTGTCCAGCTGGTCTTCGAGCACGCACGGCTCCGCCCGCGTACGTCCCTGGCCGTGGTCACGGCCAGCCTCCGCCATGCGGCCCGGATCGGGGAGTCCATCCGGCTGCAGTTGCCCAACTACCCCGGCCTGGCCGGGTTCTTCGGCGCCGGCCCCGAGTCCTTCCGGGTGGTCGACCTGGAACGGGCGCAGGGACTGGTGCGCGATCACGTCATCTTCTCGCCCGGTTTTGGCCGCACCCCGCACGGCCGCGCCCTGCACAACTTCGGCCCGCTTTCCGCCGATGGCGGCCGGGAGAAGTTTGCGCTGGCCATGACGCGGGCGCGCCGGTCCATGCACGTCCTCACCTGTTTCCGGCCCGAGGACCTGGACCACACCAGGCTGAGCCACGGTGCCGTGGACCTGTATTCCCTGCTGGACCGTGAAATTGCTGGAAACACAGATCTCGGAACTCCTGCATCACGGGCTGCGGCCAGCGAGCAGGCGCTGGGGGCGGATCCCCTGGTTGCCGACCTCGGGGACCGCTTGCGTGCCCGCGGCGCACGGGTGTGGCACCAGTATGACGGTGCCATCGACGTGGTGGCCGCCGCTGATCCCCTCAGCACCATGGGTCAGGAGCACGCGGACCTGCCGTGGCCGGTTGCGATTGAATCGGACGGCACGGAGCAGTACCGCACCATGAGCGTGCGGGAGCGGAGCCGGCTGCGCCCGCAGCTGCTGGAACGCCTGGGATGGCGCTACATGCCGCTGTGGACCATCGAGGTGTTCACCGATCCCTCCGCCTGTGCCGACAGGATTGCCGGATACCTGGGACTCGAGAAGATGGCCCTTTCGGGCAGGGCCTCCGCCGCCGTTGCCTTCCTTGACGACGACGTGGACCAGGCGCTCAACGGGATCGACGCCGAAAGCCAGGGCGGGCGCGAACGGCTGGCCATGGCCGGCGCCGGCCAGGGCGATTCCGGGCCCGCCCGCGAGGGCAACCCCGCTGCACCCAGTACCGATCCCGCACCGGCCGAAGACCAGGACAGCAAGGAGGCGGGCACCATGGCCCAGGACCACAAAGAAGACAACGCTCCGGACGCCGGGCAGCCCGCCGAAACTGAATCCGGGCAGGACCAGGACGGAACACCCGGCACCGGGCCCAACAGTTCTGCGCTGCCCGCGGGGCCGGTTGTGCCCAACAAGGCCTCCGAGGACGATCCGCGCGCCTGGGGCGACCGGGAAGACGACGACCATGACGCCTGGCTGAAGGAGCAGACACCGCCGCACTGGGGCTGAGGTTTCAAGGCCCCACCAGAACGAAGAACAGTTTGCCCTGGGTGGATGCGCCCGCCAGCCTGGCGGCCTGTTCCGCGGTGGCTGCCACGACGATCAGGCCGTCTGTCTCGGCAGTGCCCAGCCATTGTCCAGGCTGGCCGCCCTGGCCTGAGGTCCACAGTACGGGCACGCTGGAGGCCAGGATCCGGGGCGGGTCCTGCTGGTCGAACCCGTTGGCTGAGGTAAGGACAACGTTCACCAGCTGCCCCGGGGAGACAAGCTGGATGGACGACGGATCTGCCATGCGAAGGGGGACGGCAGCTGATCCCGGAGGAGTCCCGGCCAGGAGTCCCGGACCGACAAGCTGGGCATCCGTGAGCAGCTGCCCCTTGCGCAGGGGCGCTGCGAGCTGTTTGCCTGCCGCCTCACCGGGTTCCTTAAGGAACCCGCCGGCCACCATGCCGGGCGGAACCTGCGCAGCGGCGAGGTCCGCCTCCGATAATGCGGCGCCGGCGGGGATATCCCTGGCGGCGGCCAGCGCCGGCACCGTGTAGACCGGAGCAGGGGTGAGCTGGTGTACCGTGATGGCGGCTGCGGCGCAGAGCAGCAGCGCGACAATGAGGCGCCTGTTGCGGCTCAGCCAGCCCGCGAAGCGCGCGGGAGGACGCCTGGCTGCGACGCGGCCGGAGCCGCGGACACTGCCGGGGCGGCGACGCAGCCGCGGTTTCCGGAAGAGTCCGGGATGTGGGGCGCTTAAGGTGTCCCGGCTGGACTGACGGTATGCAGGCATGTGCCTACGCTAGGGGCGGCGCCAAGAATTACGGCAGTAACCTTCGCCGGTATGTGGACAACCTTGCCCAGCCGCCAGGCGGGCTACAGTCGAGGACCGTCTGTCAGCTGGCAGCAGCGGCGGGGGCCGAAGCGGCCGGCGCTGCTGCAGGAGCGCCGGGAGCAGCCGAAACCGTGCTGCCCTTGGCGTCCCTGGAGTCCGTGCGGTAGAAGCCCGAACCCTTGAAGACGACGCCCACGCTGTTGAACTTCTTGCGCAGGGCACCCTGGCACTCGGGGCAGGACGTCAGAGAGCTGTCCGAGAACGACTGGACGATGTCAAAGGCATGGCCGCAATCCTTGCAGGCGTACGCATACGTTGGCACTGGTGCTCCTCCTCTTGGGCAAACGAGAGGTCCCGGACTGCCGCAGGGTGATCCAGCTGGATGTCCCTTTAGCAGTCACAGGGCCTGAGTGCCAATTCTAGCATTCCCCTGCGCCCGGATTTTGCGGTCAGGCGGCGTTCGCCAGGTCCCTGAAGCCGGAGGGAAGCACGACGCCAGGCACCGGGCGGTCGAATTCCTCCACCGGAATCGCGCCGGCGGGCAGTAGTTCCCCGTCATAAAGAACCGCGGCAAGGGGAATGTGCTTCCCGGCGGACGCAAGGTGGCCGAGGAATTTGTCATAGTAGCCGCCGCCCTGGCCGATCCTGCTGCCTGCGAGGTCCACGGCCGTGGCAGGGATGAACAGCGCAGCGGCTTCCCCGGCAGCGTCAATCCCGTGCCGGGTCCCGACCGGCTCCAGGATGGGGGCGAACCTGCTGCGTGCCAGCTCAATGCCCGGCGCCCAGACGACCCATAGCAGTTCACGCCCTGGTTCGCAGACGGGAAGCAGAACCCTGTGCCCGTCGTCGTGCAGGGCCGCGATCAGCGGCAGCGTGGGCGGTTCCGCGCCGACGCCCAGGTAGACGCATACCGTGGCATCGCCTCCCGGGATCACTGAAGCCGCCCACGCCGCGCCGTGTTTGGCCAGGGCGGTGCCGGCATCCTCCCGTTCCAGGGAAGTCATCGCAGCCCTTCGGCGGCGGTGGGCAGCACGGATCAGGTCCTTTGCTGCTTTCGTTTCCTCAAGCGCCATGTATTTTCTCCACTACTGCCGCGCTGGCGGCCGTTATCTGGTCCATCCATCCGATACCCGCAGGTGTCGCTGGCTCCGTTGTTACTGAATGCTTGACGCTGACGTTAGATTAGTCCGGTGACTACCAGTAACCCGAGAGTTCGCAAAGCCGTCATTCCTGCCGCCGGACTCGGTACCAGGTTCCTGCCGGCAACCAAGGCGATGCCCAAGGAAATGCTCCCCGTCGTGGACAAGCCTGCCATCCAGTACGTGGTTGAGGAAGCCGTGAACGTTGGCCTCCACGACCTCCTCATGATCACCGGGCGCAACAAACGGGCACTTGAAGACCACTTTGACCGGGTGCCGTCACTTGAATCCACCCTTGAGGGCAAGGGCGACACGGAAAAGCTCGCATCCGTCCAGGCGGCCAGCAAGCTGGGCGACATCCACTATGTCCGGCAGGGAGACCCGCACGGACTGGGCCATGCCGTGCTGCGCGCAAAGCAGCACGTTGGCGAGGAAGCCTTTGCCGTGCTGCTGGGCGATGACCTCATCGATGCCCGGGACGAACTGCTGGGCACCATGATCGACGTGCAGGCGGAAACGGGAGGCTCCGTCATCGCGCTCATCGAAGTGGAACCGTCCGAGATCAGCGCCTACGGCTGCGCTGACGTCCAGCCGATCGAGGGCGAATCCTACGTTCGCGTCAACCGGCTGGTGGAGAAGCCGAGCGTTGACGAGGCGCCCTCCAACCTTGCACTGATCGGCCGCTACGTCCTCCACCCCGCCGTCTTTGAGGTCCTCGAACGCACCGCCCCCGGACGCGGAGACGAAATCCAGCTGACCGACGCGCTGCAGGAGCTGGCGACCGGCGAAGGCGAGGGGTACGGGGTGTACGGCGTTGTGTTCCGCGGCCGGCGCTACGACACCGGGGACAAGCTCAGCTACCTCAAGGCCTGCGTCCAGCTGGCCATCGACAGCGAAGACCTGGGCCCGGGCTTGCGGGAGTGGCTGCCGGGGTTCGCCGCCGGCCTGTCCAAGTAGCGCCATGCGCGCTGGTCCCATTTGGCCCGTAACCCTGGAGTGCGGGGACCTGGTCCTGCGGCCCATCCGGTACCGGGACAAGAAGGAATGGACCGAGGTCAGGTCCCGCAACAGTGAGTGGCTTGCTCCGTGGGAAGCTTCCAACCCGGATCCTGCCGGAGGCCTCCCGGACTACCGGCAAATGGTCCGGTCCTTGAAGTCGCAGGCAACTCAGGCTACTGCCTTGCCGTTTGTCATCACCGAGCGGCTTCCCACAGCCGCAAGCCCTGCCATTGTTGGCCAGTTGACCGTGTCATCGATCGTGTGGGGATCCGCGATGATGGCGACGCTTGGCTACTGGGTGGACCGGGGCCGTGCGGGCCACGGCATTGCACCCACTGCCGTGGCCATGGTGACGGACCACTGCTTCCGGACACTTGGGCTGCACCGGATGGAAATCAACATCAGGCCGGAGAACGGACCAAGCCTCCGCGTGGTGCAAAAGCTGGGCTTCCGGGACGAGGGATACCGGCCCCGCTACCTGCACATCAACGGGGAGTGGGCTGACCACCGGTCGTTCGCGTTGACCGCGGAAGAGGTCCCCGACGGGCTGCTCCGGCCATGGCTGGCCTCACGGCCGTCATAAATCCATTGATTTGCCGGCTGCGCCACGACACACCGCAGCTAATGCTGCCGCAGCGGACAGGATGCTCATACGGTTTTGAGTGTGGACTTCCCCCTTAGCAGCTCAGTGATCCTTGTGGTTGCCGTCGTGCTCTGGATTGTGTGGGTTGCGCCCTACGTCCTCCGGAACCGCAGGCACCAGTTCCAGCCCGCCGGCGATTTCCTTGCGGAGCCCGCAGCAGATGAAGCACCGGAACCGCCAGCCGCTTTGGTATTGAACGTCGCCGCCCAGCAGGAGAAAGCCATGGACACCAGGAAGAGTGCCGGACCCGCGACCGCCACTGCCGGCTCCCCACCCGGGGGTACGTTCCGGATCCGCTACGGCCGCACCGGCATCGCCCTGGTTGGGCTGCTGTCGCTGGTCACCGCGTTCGTTTCCGGTGTGCTCTTGATCTTCGGGCTGGGCGCTCCTGTCCTTCCCTTGGCATGCTTGGCGCTCACTGCCGGGTCGGTCGTACTCCTGCGCTGGCTGGCCGTCCGTGACCGGAGGGCAAAGGTCAATGCGGCTTTCCGGGCCGCCATGACCGCGCCGTCCCGGCAGCCCCAACCCGCTGCCGGCGTCCGGCCAAGGCCGGAAGCGGCTCCGGCGAAGCAGGACAACCCCCTTTTCGACGCCGAGGCACACGAGCCTAAGATCAGGCCGCTGACTGCCATGGAACTGCGGGAGGCCGCCCTTGCCGTGGCGGTTGCCGCTGGCGATTCAAGCGCTGCAGCTGCCGGCTCCGCAGCCCGGACGGCTGCTCCGTCCACGTGGGAACCGGTGGAGGTTCCCAAACCTGTCTATGTTGAGGCAGCCAAGGCCGAGCGTCCGGCGCCTGAGCCCCTGGAGCTTCCGGAGGCACCGAAAGCGACGGGCAAGCCGTCCCTCAAGCAGGGCGTTGCCGCCGCGCCGCCCGCGGCTCCGGCCGAGGGCCAGGAACAGTCCAAGGCGCAGAGTGCCCTCAGCAACCTCGACGACGTCCTGCAGCGCCGCCGCGCCTGACAGGTCAGTGCCGTCAGGCGATGCCCTGCGCATCCCGCCGGCACGCTGCTGGGGGTTTGCGGCTGCAGTTTGGCATTAAGCCGGGAAAATTTGTAGCCTAGGGTCACCGGTGCCGCTCCTCAAGGGGCGGATCCATCCGGGGCTATAGCTCAGTTGGTAGAGCGCTTCGTTCGCATCGAAGAGGTCAGGAGTTCGAATCTCCTTAGCTCCACAAAATATTGCCCCAGCAGGTGGCATCAGCCAGTTTCCGTAGGCGCAGCCCCGCCGTCGGGGGCACTGACTCCCTGACACGCGCTCCAGGGAACCCACGTGGTCCACCTTCCTCGTGGGGGGCCGCGCTGAGTTGCTGGGCCTTCTGCGCCAGTTGGGACGCTGGCGGGCCAACCCTGCATGGTACGGCGTGGCACTGGGTGTGCCGCTGGTCGTCCCCGGCCTCGCCCTGTGGGCTGCGGTGGCCGCAGGGGCGCCGGTCCCGGGCTGGGAGCCGGCCGACCTGCTGCAGGTCGCCGGTTCGATCGTCGTCACGATCGTTATCGTCGGCATCTTCGAGGAGCTCGGCTGGCGCGGGTTCCTGTTGCCGCGGCTGCAACGGGATTACCGCGCGCTGCCGGCCGCGCTGATCATTGGGCTGGCCTGGTTTCCCTGGCACCTTCCGGAACTGGTGTCGGACCCGGGTCAGCGGCCCCTGACACCCTTTGCGGTCTATATCTTTTCGCAGTCGGTGCTGCTCGCCTGGCTGTACAACAGCACGCAGGCGAGCCTGCCGGTTGTGGTCCTGTTCCATGCCGCCTTCAACACCTTCACGAAGTTCTTCCTGGCCGATCTCCAGGGCAGTCCCTACCCCTACCTCGTGGCGTGGTGGGTTGTGGCCGGAGCGGTCGCCGTCCTCGCCGTGGCAGCGGTCGCTTACGCCGGCAGCCGCGACCTGGTGAAGGGTGCGCCCAGGCCGGCGCACTAACTCCCGGACACGCCTTCCATGGCAACTGTTTCATCGGATTCGACCCGCTTCAGCCCGGCAAGGAGCCGGGACGTTTCCGCCAGGGCGGACCGAAGCCCCGCGTCATCCGCAGACGTGGACGCGGCAGCCCAGTCCATCGGGGCGGCACCAACCACGAACAGGGTTGTTCCGCGGGCCGCCGCTGCCGCAAGTGCGGCCGCAAAGAGGTCCCATGCTTCCGCCCGTGGACCGGCATCCGATGGCTCCGGTACTGGAACACCATCGATGACCCACAGCTCCGCCCCCGCTGGGAGGAGGGAATAGTCCTCCCTGGACGTACCCGGTGCGCACAGTTCGTCGAAGCTGATCCACAGCAGTTCCGGCTCGCAGGCCTTGGCGGCAAAGACGCGGGACCCGGCAGTGACCGTCCTGTGCCGCCCCGGTGGCGGCGGGAAGAGGCCGTACACCGCCAGCTGCCGGCTGCTGCCGGGCACCAGGATGCGGCCCTCGGGGAGGACCGGCGGCTCCGGCTCGGCGGCCATGCCCTACAGCCAGCCCTTCTTCTTGAAGATGCCGTACATGAGGGCCGCCATCGCGATCATGATGCCAATGGACAACGGGTAGCCCAGTTCCCAGTGGAGCTCGGGCATGTGGTCAAAGTTCATTCCGTACACGCCGGCAACGAAGGACGGCGCGAAGAAGATCGCCGCCCAGGAGGAGATCTTCTTCACTTGCTCGTTCTGTTCGGCGCTGGCCTCGTTCTGGCGGTTTGCGGTGAGGGTGCCGTCCAGGGTCAGTGCGTTCTGCAGCAGGTCCCGGAAGGAATCTGCCCGGGAGATCACGCGTTCAACGTGGTCCTCCACGTCACGGAGGCTGTGCCGCAGGTCCGTTTCCACGCCGTACTTCTCGAATCCCTGTTCCAGCTGGTGCATCATGTCCGGCAGAGGATGGATTGCCCGCTGGAACTGGATGACTTCCCGGGCCAGTTCGTAGATCCGGCGGGACACCGTGGTGTCGCCGCTGAAAAGCTGGTCCTCGATTTCGTCGATGTCGTTCTCGAGTCCGGCCACCACAGGTGCGTAGTCGTCCACCACGCGGTCCAGCAGGGCGTAGAGGACGGCTTCGGGCCCGTGGCGCAGGAGGTCGGGCCGGGCCTCCATGCGGCGCCGCACCCGGGCCACGCCGGCCATTTCTGCATGCCGGACCGTGACCACATAGTTTTTGCCGGTGAAGATGTGGAGTTCGCCGAATTCCACGCTTTCGGAGTCGTCAATGTAGCGGGCGGGCCGGAGGACGGTAAACAGGCTGTCGTCGTAGCGTTCCAGTTTGGGGCGCTGGTGCGCGGAGATGGCGTCTTCCACCGCAAGGTCGTGGAGGCCAAACTCGCTTGCCACCGCGGCCATTTCCTCCGGCGTGGGCCGGTACAGGCCAATCCAGGCCATCCCACCGTGGTGCGCAAGCATGTCAAAAGTTTGCTCAAGGGTCTCGGGCTCCACATGGCGCACGCCGTCCACGTAGACGGCATTGTCGATGATGGTCATGGCCGCCGGGCCCCGTGCGAAGGGATTGCGGCCATCAGGACATTCCTCCGATGATCGCGCCGGAGACCGCCATGGCCACCAGGTCGTGGCCGGAATCAATGAGGGTGACGGCTGCCGGGCGTCCTGCAAAGCCGTTGTGGATGACGTGGCCGCCTGCGCGGAAGACCAGGCCCATAACCAGTGCGAACATGCCGCCGGCCAGGGCGTTGTCCAGCCCAAGCCTGGCGATCAGGACGGCCAGCAGGATGGCGGTCAGTGCCGCAGCAGCCATCATCGGCAGCCAGATGCCGGCGCCGCCGCTCATGTTCTTCAGGTCGTCCTCCGTCTTGCCGATCGCGGCCATCCAGCGGTTGCCGAGCACAGCAGGCATGTACCAGACAAAGCCGATGGCCATGCTTGCGACGAAGGCCAGCAGCACGGCAAGCCAGTTGATCTGTGAGACGTATGAGAGCCAATCCATTCTGGAAATCCTAGCCGCCCGGCCATGGCGTCAGGTGTTTGATGCCTTGGCGAGCCCGCTGATCAGGGGCTCAGTGCGGTACGGGATGTGGGTGTGCAATGCCAGGACCGTTTCGGTCCGGATCACGCCCTTGATTCTCAGGACCTGCCGGAGGGAGGACTGGAGGTTGTGGGTGTCCGTGGCCACCACACGGCACCAGACATCCCCACGGCCCGAGATCTCATGGACCTCAAGGACTTGGGGAATCAACCGGAGCGCAGCGACCACGCCGTCCAGTTCGCGGTGGGACACCTCGATGGTCACAAAAGCCACCACGTCATAGCCCACCGCTTCCAGGTCCACCTCCCGGCCGCCGGGCCGCAGCACTCCCGCGCGGAGGAGGCGCCGGACCCGGGTCTGGGCCGTGTTCCGGGCAATGCCCAGAGATTCGCTCAGTTCGCCGATTTGGATCCGGGGATCACGGATCATCGCCAGGAGAATCTTGAGATCGGTGGGGTCCAACTGGTTCATTTAGTCACTCTCCATCACACACAGGCGGACATTTTGATGATCCTGCGCAATTCTTCCATGAAAATCCGATCAAAGGAGCAGCCGTAGCGCACTCTTGAGGCATCGGATATCCACCCCGCGCCGGACTCCCACAAAGACCCCCCGCCGCGGTATGAACCAGAGGCGGCACACCATGACGGTCTTCAGCGAACTCCGCATGCGCCCCGCCCCGGCCGCTGCGTCCGCCGGGTGGGATGCGTCCACCACAACCCGGCTGGTGATGGCGGGAACCGTGATTTTCACCCTCCTGGTGGGTGCCAACCTGGCCACGCCGTTGTACCCTCTCCTGCAGGCCGAACTTGGGCTTTCCACGCTGGGAGTTACTGCCGCGTTCGCCAGCTACGTCCTGTCCCTGGTCGCCACGCTGATGCTGGCCGGGCACTGGTCTGACCACATCGGCCGGCGGGCTGCGCTCATCCTGGCTGTCCTTGCAGGACTGGCCGGCGGGTGGCTCTTCTCTGAAGCAGAGACGCTCACCGCGCTCTGTGCGGGCAGGGCCCTGCAGGGGACAGCGGTTGCGCTGGCCACGGGTGCCAGCGCCGCAGCCCTGCGCGAACTCCTTCCGTCCCGCCCGGAATGGGCGTCACGCTTCACCTTGCTGGCATCATCCGGGGGAGTGGCGGCGGGGCCGGTCATTGGGGGACTGCTGTCACTCCTCCCGGGCGCCACCACAGCCCCGTACTACATCCATTCCCTGATCCTGGCCGGGCTGCTGGTGCCGCTGTTCCTGCTGCGTGCCCGGCCCGCGATCAGCCTCCCCGCACCTTCCCAGCCGCTGAAGGCCCTCGCGCCGCGCCGCCCTTCCGTGTCCCGCGAGGCGAGGGGCGCCTTCTGGCTTGCCTCGGGCGTCGGATTCCTCAGCTTCGCGGTCTTCGGGTTCTGCCTGTCGCTTGCCCCCGGCTACTTCGCGCAGGTGCTGCACACGGACTCGCGCCCCCTGGTGGGCGTCCTGGCCGGCCTCGCCCTGGCATCCTCCGCACTGAGCCAGCTGCTGACCCTCCGCGGCCGCTACACGGTTCCAGCCGGACTGGCGGTCCTGGGCGTGTCCGTCGCGCTGCTGGGGGCGGCGGGAGCATGGAACAGTCCCGTCCTGCTGGTGGCCGCAGCCCTTGCCGCCGGTGTGGGCCAGGGGATCGCGTTCCGCACCGTCTTCAACGATGTTGCTGCCAGGGTGGAGGCGTCGCGCCACGCACAGATTGTCAGCACCGTCTACGTCATCACCTACCTCGGCAGCGCGGTGCCGGTCCTCGGCCTTGGCTGGGCCGCCGGTGTCTTCGGCCTGCCCGCTGCCGTGGCCGGGTTCGTGGGGCTGTGCGGCGGTGCGGCACTGATCCTGTCGGCCGTGACGCTCCGGCTCGCGCTCATCGGGCGGCGCAAGTAGCCTGCGAGGCAGGCTTCACCCGGCAGGTTTCGGCAGCCCTGCTAATCCGGCAACGGACCGTGGTTGCCCTGGATGTGTTCGAACACCAGCGTTGTCTCGGTGTGCCCCACCACGGGGTCCGTAGCCAGGTTGTCCAGCACCCAGTCCCGCAGGTCCTCGGTGGTTGCGACGGCGATATGCAGCAGGTAGTCCACCGACCCTGAGGTGTGGAAGGTGGACAGCACTGCTGGCAGATGCGGCACCCTGCCTGTGAAACGGTCGATCTGGTCGCGGTCGTGCGCGCGGAGCCGCACGGCAACCAAGGCCTGTACGGACCGGCCGATCGCTGACAGGTTGAGCTTGGCCTCGTACCCCTGGACGATGCCCCGCTCTGACAGGGCGCGGGTGCGCATCAGGGCGGTGGAAGGGGCAATTCCCACCAGTTCCGCGAGCTGCTTGTTGGAGATCCGGGCATCGGCCACCAGGGCCGCCAGGAGCCGCTCGTCGATCGCGTCCAGCGGTTCCAGGTGCGCTCCCGGCCTGGCGTTCCTGGCATTCGTGCTCACTGCTGCTCCTCGTGACGATCCTGGGTTTCATCCTAGCCGCGCCAGGCTGCGGTACCAGGTACTTTGCGTGCCGGTCGCCGAATTTCGCGCTGCCGCATCCCGGCGCGGAAAGCAGAATCTTCACGGGAGCGCCCTGGATGACGGAACCACAGTGCCGCCGGCTTCTACGCCGCGGCGCGTTCCTTCCCGGGGTGGACGACGGCGACAGCCGCCGCAGTGAGGCAGGCAAGGACCATGACTGCCGCGGCCAGGGCATTCCAGCCAACGGACTGGAACACCAGTCCGCCGGCCCAGCCGATGATGCTGGACCCGAGGTAGTAGGCCAGGTTGTACAGCGAGGCGGCCTGGGCCCGGCCGGTGCTGGCAAGGGCGCCGGTCCACCCGGCCCCAATGCTGTGGGCGGCGAAGAAACCGCCGGTGAACACCACCAGGCCCGCCAGGATCAGGGCAAGGGATTGCGTCAGCGTCAGGGCAAGGCCCGCCGTGGACAACGCCAGGCCTGCGAGCAGGACAGCCCGGCGGCCAAAGCGAAGGGTCAGCCCCGCGGACCAGCGCGACGTGACGGTCCCTGACAGGTAGGCGAGGAAGATCAGGCTGATCAGTGTCCCCGGAAGGCCGAAGGGTTCGCCGGACAGCCGGAACCCCAGGTAGTTGTACACCGCCACGAACCCGCCCATCATCAGGAAGGCCTGGCCATAAAGGACGAGCAGCCGGACGTTCCGCAGGTGGCCGCCGAGGGTCCGGAACGCCCCGCGCAGCCCGGCCGCGGGGGCGGTGACAAATCCCTGGGCCTTCGGCACCAGGATGAGGAAGGCGACGGCGGCGAGGGTGGCAAGGATGGACACCGCCAGTGCCGCCGCGCGCCAGCCCCACAGTTCGCCGGCCGGACCGGCCACCAGCCGGCCGGCGAGCCCGCCCAGGGTGGTGCCGGCAACATAGCTTCCGGCCGCCAGTGCCGCGTGGACTTTGGTAACTTCCTCGTTGAGGTAGGCAATGGCGATGGCCGGGATGCCGCCAAGCGCCATCCCCTCAAGGAGCCGCAGGGCAAGCAGCATGCCAAAGCTGGTGGACAGCGGAACCAGCAGCCCAAGGATGGTGGCTATCGAAATGCCCCACGCCATGGCCCGGACCCGGCCGATCCGGTCCGCCAGGAAGGACCAGGGAATCACTGTCACCGCGAGGCCCACGGTGGCCAAGGAGATGGTCAGGGCGGCCTCCGCCGCACTGACCCGCAGGTCTGAGGCCAGGATCGGCAGCACGGCCTGGGTGGAATAAAGCTGGGCGAAGGTGGCCACGCCGGCGAAGGACAGGCCGGCGAGGATCCTGGCATACGCCGTCGAGCCCTTTGCATGTCCATTCCAGCGCGGGGTGGGAGTGCTGTCCGGCCGGACGATGTGTGCCATGCGGCCAGCGTAGCTTTCGGGCAATGGATGCATCCAATGCATGGCTCGTGCAAAACTCATAGCATCAACGGATGAGTCCGCGGGCAGCTCACGGAGGACGAACACATGGAGCAAGACCAGAAGCAGCTCGTGCAGCTGCTGCCGCTCCTGCCCGTGCTCGCTGAGCTGGGGCGGACCGAGCACGTCACGGAAACCGCGGAACTGCTGGGAGTACCCCAGTCCACGGTGAGCCGCGCCCTTGCCCGGGCGAGCGCCGTCGTCGGGACCGAACTCCTGGTCCGGGACGGCAGGGGAGTCCGCCTGACACCCGCCGCCCGCACCCTGCTGCCGTACATCGAGCAGGCCCTCACGGCGTTCCAGGCGGGGCTGGACCTCGTCCGCGACGAGTCGGACGTGGTGCGGGGGAGGATTTCCCTCTCCTTCCAGCACACGTTCGGCGAGGCCGCCCTGCCGCTCCTGATCAGTGCCTTCCGGACCCGTCATCCCGGCGCTGCCTTCACGCTGAGCCAGGGGGCCCGGAATGCCTGCCTTGACGAGCTGGCCTCGGGTGAGTCGGACCTGGCACTGACGGCTCCCGTGGCGCCGCCCGGCCGGAACCTGTCCTCGGCGCCGCTGTACCGTGAACCGCTGCGCCTGGTGGTACACCACAGCCATCCCCTCGCCGCGCAGCCCTCCGCCCGGCTCGCCGACATCAGGGCAGACCCCTTTGTGGCGCTCGGGCCCGGGTACGGCATGCGTTCGCTCACCGATGCGCTGTTCCGCGAGGCCGGCTACCGGCCGCGCATCGCCTTCGAAAGCCAGGACTCGCACACGGTCCGGGGACTGGTCTCCGCCGGCCTGGGCGTCAGCATCCTGCCGCCGGGAGGTGATGCCCCGGGCCGTACCGTCAGCCCCGAAACCGGGAACCTGGGCTGGGTCGAAGTTCCCCTCGACTCCGCCCTGGCGTTCCGCGAGGTGGGCCTGTCCTGGCGGCGGCGGAAGCCTGGTTCGGAGCCGGTGCCGGTACGGCTGTTCCGGGACCTGGTGGTGACGGAGGGGCCAGGACTGCTGGCGGGACTGGTGCGGCAGCGGTCCCGCTAGCTGCGGCCGGGAACGGCGGGGATGGGCCGTCCGCCGCCCCCGCACCATTACCCTTGTGACGTGACCAACACCGAAAATTCCTCCGCGCTTCCCGCCGCCGCCCAGAATCCCGCCTCAACTCCGCTCCGCGGTGTCATCATCGGGCTGGACATTGGTGGCACCAAGACCCACGGGGTCCGCTTCGAGGACGGGGTGCCGGTGGCGGATGAGTCCGCCGGCAGCTCCAACGTGCAGAACGTCACCCGCGACGAGGCGGCCGCCAACCTTGCCGACCTCTTCGCGCGCATCGGCGGAGGGCAGGTGTCCCAGGTCTACGCGGGCTCGGGCGGCATCGACACCGAAGACGACGCCGCAGCCCTGGCGTCACTGATCCAGCCGCACGTGCCCGGTGCCCGGGTGACCGTGGTGCACGATTCACGGCTGCTGCTGGCCGCCGGGCACGCAAGCACGGGAGTCGCGGTGATTGCGGGCACCGGCTCGGCCGCCTGGGGCAGGAATGCCGACGGCGGCGAGGCCAGGGCAGGCGGCTGGGGCTACCTCCTGGGCGACGAAGGCAGCGGTTACTGGCTTGGCCGCGAAGCGGTGCGGCACAGCCTGGGCCGGATGAACCGGGGCCTGCCCGCCGACGAACTCACCACGGCCCTGCTGCAGTCCTGCGGGGTGGGCGACCCCAACCGCCTCATCGCGCTGTTCCATTCACCGAAGACCGGCCGGCGCTTCTGGGCCCAGCAGGCCCGGTATGTGGTGGAGGCTGCGGCAGGAGGCCACCGGGAAAGCCAGGCGCTGCTGGACAAGGCCGGGAAGGACCTTGCCGCCCTGGCCCTGCAGGTGCTGCAGCAGCTGGGTATCACCGGCCCCGTGATCCTGGGCGGCGGACTGGGAATGAACGTGGCACCGCTGCAGCACTCCTTCCGCCGCCACCTGATGGATGCCGGGGTGACAGACATCCGCGTGCTGGACCAGGAACCAGTCTTCGGTGTGCTTCAGCTGGTGGCAGAGCAGGCCTGATCCGGCCCGGTCCTTTAAAGCCGTTTCCGGGGCGTCAGCCGTACGCCCGGGAGGGGAGGGGCGGGAATGCGTCCCGCCTCGGGCCCCGCGTCCGGACCGTGGCCGGGGACCAGGCCGTACCGGGCCGCCGCCGTCTCCGTTTCCGGCAGGCCGGCCTGGGCTTCCCAGTCGCTCCTGGCCTGCTCCACTTCCTCGTGCGTGCGGCCCACAAAGTTCCACCACATCAGCAGCTCTTCCTGGAAGGGCTCGCCGCCGATGAGGAGGAAACGCGTGCCGGGGAGTGCCTGCACCTGCAGCTCCGTGCGGCCCGTGCCCAGGTAGCCCAGCGGGCCCGGTGGAATCTCCTGGCCGTCCACCGCCAGGCCGCCGTCGAGCACAAGGATGCCGTGCTCAAACGCGGCATTGAGCGGCAGCACGGCGGTCCCGCTGCACGAGACGTCCGCACCCACGATCGGTGAATACATGGTTGCCGGCGACGCGATGCCGGCAAATTCACCCACCATCACCGTGGCGGTGAAGCCGTGCCCGCTGGCGCGGGGAAGTTCACGGTGCTGCTCGAATGCCGGCTCCCGGTGCCGTTCACCGCCGGGCAGGGCCACCCAGAGCTGCAGCCCGCGCTGCACCGGCAGGGCTTCGCCGGCAGGGGGAAGCACGGCGAACTCGGAATGGGAGACGCCGTGGCCCGCCGTCATGATGTTCAGTTCACCCGGCCGGACCACAACGTCGCTGCCCACGCTGTCCCGGTGGCGGATGTGGCCGGCCAGGGGCCAGGTCACGGTTTGCAGGCCAATGTGGGGGTGGGGGAGTACGGACATCGCAGTCCGGTCCGGGCCAAAGCTGTCCAGGAAGCACCATGCCCCGATGGTGGGCAGGCCGCGCTGCGGCAGCGTCCGCTGGACGTTCATGGCGCGGACTCCGCCGAGCGGTACCTCGCGTTCCGGCCACAGCTGAAGGCAGGGGCCGGAACTGCCCTCAGGGGCTGCCGGCGGACAGACTTCCTGCTGCGGCGCTATTTCCAAGTTGGTCACCCCACCACTTTATGGCTGGTCGGCCCACGGCGGAACAGCGGCCCGGGCCACGGCGGTTGCGGGCCGGAACGGCACTTCCCATCCGCGCCGGTCCCGGCTCCGAATGGTTACAGTAGGGATTCCTTTGCCCGGATTCGGGGCGCTGCAGGTGTTGCCGGGCCGGGTTTGGGTTACCGTAACTATCAGCGTGCTGATGACAATGTCGCGGTGCTTCCAGAAGCCCGTCCCAGAGAACAGGTGAGTCCGCACCATGGACCAGGCGATGATCGAGTTTCAGAGCGTTACCAAGCAGTTCCAGGGCGGGCAGCCCGCCGTGGACAACCTCTCCATGTCCATCGGCAAGGGTTCAATCACCGTCTTCGTGGGCCCGTCAGGCTGCGGCAAAACCACCTCGCTCCGCATGATCAACAGGATGGTGGAACCCACCTCCGGGGCCATCACGGTGGACGGCAAGGATGTCACCTCCGTGCCGGCGCCCGAACTGCGCCGTTCAATGGGGTACGTCATGCAGTCCGCCGGGCTGCTGCCCCACCGCTCGGTCCTGGACAACATTGCCACCGTGCCCCGGCTGAACGGCGTGTCCAAGGCCGACGCCCGCCGGCGCGCCGAGGAACTCCTGGACGTCGTGGGCCTGGCCCGGTCACTCGCCAAGCGTTACCCGTCGCAGCTGTCCGGCGGCCAGCAGCAGCGCGTGGGCGTGGCCCGTGCGCTCGCCGCCGATCCACCCATTTTGCTCATGGATGAGCCGTTCAGCGCCGTGGATCCCGTGGTCCGCGACGAGCTCCAACAGGAGCTGCTGCGGCTCCAGAAGGACCTGGCCAAGACCATCGTGTTCGTCACGCACGACATCGATGAAGCCACCGTGCTGGGCGACAAGGTGGCCGTCTTTGCCGTGGGCGGAAAGCTTGCGCAGTACGCGACGCCGGAGGAAATCCTCCGTGCCCCGGCAAATGACTTCGTGGCATCCTTCGTGGGACGGGACCGGGGATTCCGGCACCTTGGCTTCACCTCGTCCGACGGCGTCACCCTCCATTCGGTGCCGACCATCGTCCGCGGACGCAGGGGCTCCGGAACCGATCAGGACGCAACAAGCGGCTGGCAACTGGTGGTGGACGAAGACATGCGGCCGCTGGGCTGGTCCACTCCCGGCACTGCCGCCGGACTCATCCCGGGAGGTTCGCTGTTCCGCCCCGGGGAAAGCCTGCGCCGCGCGCTGGACGCTGCGCTGTCCTCGCCGTCGGGCCTCGGCGTCGCCGTGGATGCGGAGGGCCGGGTGCAGGGTGTCATCCGGGGCGGAGAAGTGCTGGCCCTCATTGAAGAAGCGCGCCAGCTCCGGCAGGCTGCACTCTGATGGAGTGGTTCCTGGCCAACATCGGCATGGTCCTGGAACGGTCCGGCCAGCACCTGGTGCTTGCCCTCGTCCCCATGGTCCTGGGCCTGGCCATCTCCCTTCCCCTGGCGCAGCTGGCCCGGCAGAGCCGGGCGCTCCGCTCGGCGGTGCTGACGGCCTCCTCGCTGCTGTACACCATTCCCTCGCTGGCGCTGTTCATCATCCTTCCCACGATCCTGGGCACCAGGATCCTGGACCCGCTCAACGTGGTGGTGGCCCTGACCATCTACGCTGTTGCGCTCCTGGTCCGTGCCGCCCTGGACGCCTTCGACTCGGTGAGCGAGGACGTGGGACAGGCCGCGGTGGCCATGGGGTACAAGCCGCTGGCGCGGTTCCTCCGGGTGGACCTGCCGCTGTCCCTGCCGGTCATGTTCGCCGGGCTCCGGGTGGTGTCCGTCAGCAACATCTCCCTGGTCAGCGTGGCAGCGCTGCTTGGCATCGGAAACCTGGGCATGCTGTTCACATCAGGGCTGCAGCGGGGCTTCATAACGGAAATTGTGGTGGGGATCATCGCCATCCTTGTCCTCGCCCTGCTGATGGACGCTTTGCTTGTCCTGCTGGAACGGCTCCTCACGCCGTGGGAGCGGGCCGGAAAGATCCGCCCGGGACTGGTGCCGGCGGCTGAGGGGGACCGGGCATGAGCAATGTTTTCTCCGACACCTTCGCCTGGCTGGCCGATCCGCTGCACTGGACCGGCGCGGCAGGCATTCCCGCCCGGCTGGGTGAGCATCTCCAGTACACCGGCCTGGTCATGCTGATTGCAGTTGCCATTGCCGTTCCCGTTGGCATGTACGTCGGCCACACGGGCAGGGGAAGGGTTGCCGTGGTGGCGCTGGCCGGTGCGCTGCGCGCCCTGCCCACCTTGGGGTTGCTGACCCTCTTCGTACTGCTCGCCGGAATCGGGCTGATGCCGCCCATCTGGGCGCTCGTCATCCTCACGGTCCCCCCGCTGCTGGCCGGCACCTATGCCGGGATCTCCAGCGTGGACCGCAACGTGGTGGATGCCGCCCGCGCCATGGGCATGACCGAACTGCAGGTCCTGTTCCGGGCAGAGCTGCCCAACGCCCTGACCGTCATGTTTGGCGGCTTCCGGACCGGCGTGCTGCAGGTCATCGCCACCGTCTCCGTGGTGGCCTACATCAATCTGGGCGGCCTGGGCCGCTACCTTTTCGACGGCCTGGTCCTCAGCGACTTCCCGCAGATGCTCGGTGGGTCCCTGCTCATCGCAGCGCTCGCCATCGCCGTCGACCTCGTCCTGTCCCTTTTCCAGAAGCTGTTCCTGGCAACAGGCGCCTCTGGCCAGTCCCGCCGCAGCCAGCAGGCTGCGGCCGATCTCACAGACCCCGTCCTGACGGAGGCTGTGGTACAAGGAGGTAAATCATGAAAGAAAGCCGTCCACACCACCTCGGCAGGCGGGCCTTCAGCGGCCTCGCCGCCGGGCTCGGCCTGGCCATGGCACTGTCCGCGTGCGGAGGATCCTCCGATCCGCTGAGCAACGCGCCGGCCACCAGCGGGGCAGCGTCCGGGGAAGCAACATCCCTCGTTGTCGGCTCGGCTGACTTCCCGGAAAGCCAGATCGTGGCGGAACTCTACGCAGGAGCCCTGACCGCCGCCGGCATCACCGCCACCACCAAGCCGAACATCGGCTCCCGCGAGGTATACATCAAGGCCGTGCAGGACGGATCGGTGGACGTGGTTCCGGACTACACGGGCAACCTCCTGCTGCACGTGGACAAGGAAGCGTCCGAGGAGTCAGCGGACGACATCGCCGCGGCCCTGCCGGACAAGCTGCCGGACGGACTCGCGGTCCTGGAACCCTCCAAGGCCGAGAACAAGGACGCCATGGTGGTCACCAAGGCCACGGCCGAAAAGTACCAGCTGAAGTCCCTCGAGGACCTGGCCAAGGTGTGCAGCGAGATCGTGGTGGGCGCACCCGCCACCTTCGCCGAGCGCGCCTACGGGCTGCCCGGCCTGAAGGAAAACTACAACTGCGAGCCGAAGAAACTGGAACCGTTCAGTGACGGCGGCGGTCCCGTGACGCTCAAGGCGCTCCTGGAGGACCAGGTGCAGGTGGCCGACATCTACACCACAACCCCGTCCATCGCCGACAACGATCTTGTGGTCCTTGAGGACCCCAAGAACAACTTCATCGCCCAGCAGGTGGTTCCGCTGTACAACGAGGCGAAGATGACCGACACGGCCAAGGAGGCCCTCAACTCGGTGTCCCGCATCCTGACCACCGAGGACCTCATCAACCTGAACCGTGCCGTCAGCGGCAGCCAGAAGCAGGGGGCCAAGGAAGCGGCGGACGCGTGGCTCAAGGAAAAGGGCATCGTCAAGTAGGTCTTCCTTCCTGACCGCCTAAGCAGTACGACGGCGGCGCGCGCACCCTGTGGCTGACGTCTCAACGGCCGTCCATCCTTCCTGTGGCATATTTGAGGGATGGCAGAATTCAGGCAGTCCACCAAGCTCAACAACGTCCTTTACGACATCCGTGGACCGATCCTCCAGGCTGCCCAGCAGATGGAAGCGGAGGGGCACCGTATCCTCAAGCTGAACATCGGAAATCCCGCGCCGTTTGGCTTTGAAGCGCCGGACGCCATCCTCGTGGACATGATCCGCCACCTGCCGCACGCCCAGGGCTACAGCGATTCCCGGGGCATCTTCTCCGCACGGACCGCTGTCTCGCAGTACTACCAGACCCGGGACATCCAGAACATCCACGTGGATGACATCTACCTGGGCAATGGCGTGAGCGAACTCATCACCATGTCCCTGATGGCCCTGCTCAACGACGGTGACGAGGTCCTGATCCCCACCCCGGACTACCCGCTGTGGACCGCTTCCGTGGCGCTGGCCGGCGGCAGGCCCGTCCACTACCTCTGCGACGAGGAAACGGGCTGGCAGCCGGACTTGGAAGACATGGAAGCCAAGATCACGCCCCGCACCAAGGGAATCGTGGTCATCAATCCAAACAACCCCACCGGCGCGGTCTACCCGGAAGAGACGCTGAAGAAGATCGTCGCCCTCGCTGAGAAGCACGGCCTGGTGGTCTTTGCCGACGAGATCTACGAAAAGATCCTGTACGAGGACGCCGTCCACATCAACCTGGCCAAACTGACAGGCGACGACGTCCTCTGCCTGACGTTCAGTGGCCTGTCCAAGGCGTACCGGGTATGCGGCTACCGGGCCGGCTGGATGGCCATCTCCGGCCCCAAGAAGGACGCGGCGGACTACCTTGAAGGCATCAGCCTGCTGGCCAACATGCGCCTGTGTGCCAACGTTCCGGCCCAGCATGCCATCCAGACGGCGCTGGGCGGGTACCAGAGCATCAACGACCTGATCCTGCCCGGCGGGCGGCTGCTGGAGCAGCGCAACAAGGCCTACGACATGCTCAACGCCATCCCCGGCGTGAGCACCCAGCAGGCCCGCGGTGCGCTCTACCTTTTCCCCAAACTGGACCCCGAGGTCTACCACATCCGCGACGACGAGAAGTTTGTCCTGGACCTGCTCCGGGAACAAAAAATCCTGGTGTCCCATGGCAGGGCGTTCAACTGGGTCCGTCCGGACCACTTCCGCATGGTCACCCTGCCCAACGTCAAGGACATCGAAGAAGCGGTGGGGCGGATGGGGGACTTCCTCAGCAGGTATCAGGGCAACTAGCCTGTGTTCACGGGCGCTTCGGTCCCGTGGAACTTCGCGAAAGGATTTCCCATGTCCGGCGCCCCAGGCTTTGACCAGCACCCCTCTGAGACCCTGCGGGCAGGAAAGGGTTTTTCCCTGGCCGACGTGGACCCCGATTCCACGCCGGGCTTCAAGGGCACCAAGGAGGACGGCCAGGCCCTGCTGGCGGAACTCGACGACGGGCTGGCGGAACTGCAGGAAAAGCTGTTCGCCGAGTCCCGGTTCGGCGGGCGCAAGCGCATCCTGCTGATCCTCCAGGCCATGGACACCGCGGGCAAGGGCGGCATCGTCAACCATGTAATGGCCGCCATGGATCCCCAAGGTGTGCAGTTCAAGGCCTTCAAGGCTCCCACGGATGAGGAGAAATCCTACGACTTCCTGTGGCGGATCGAAAAGGAAGTACCCGCCGCCGGGATGGTGGGGGTGTTCGACCGTTCGCACTATGAGGATGTCCTGATCCACCGCGTCCACCGCTGGGCCAGCCCGGAGGAGATCAAGCGGCGGTACGTGGCCATCAACGAGTTCGAGGCCAGGCTCAGCGGCTCCGGAACCACGGTGGTCAAGGTGATGCTCCACATCAGTGGAGACGAGCAGAAGGAGCGGCTGCTGGCACGGCTGGACAACCCGGCCAAGCACTGGAAATACAGCCGCGGCGACCTCGACGAGCGGGCTTTCTGGGTGGACTACATGAGTGCCTACCAGGCAGCCATTGATGAAACCAACACCGCGAACGCGCCCTGGCATGTGGTCCCGGCCAACAAGAAGTGGTTTGCCCGGATCGCCGTGCAGCAGCTGCTGCTGGGTGCGCTGAACGGAATGGACCTTCAGTGGCCCAAGGCGGAGTTCGATGTCGCCCTGGAACGCGAGCTGGTAGTGCGGTCCTGACGCTTCCCTTCAGCCTGCGGCTGCGGGCCTAGAGCGGCTGGTCGCGGGCAGCTGCCAGCCGCTTCCGGGCGCCCTCCAGCCATTCCTCGCACCGTGCGGCCAGGGCCTCGCCGCGTTCCCACAGGGCCAGGGATTCTTCAAGGCTGGCGCCGCCGGCCTCAAGCTTTCCCACCACAGCGATGAGCTGTTCACGGGCTTCCTCATAGCTCAGTGCCTGGATGTCGGCCGCTGGTTTCTGCTCAGTCATTCAGATTCTCCGGTTTCGGTAAGGGGCTGTTCGAGTAACCCGGTGGAGGTTGCGCCGAAGCGGCCTTCGGCCACGCGGATGGACAGGGGCGAGCCGGCCGGAGCCTCGGCCGGGCGGCGCACCACGGCGTGGCCGGCGGTGCCGGCTTCCGCCCGCTTTCCGGCGAGTTCGACGACGGCGTACCCCCGGTCCAGCGTCTTCTGCGGTGACAGCGCACGCACCTGGGCTTTCAAGTGCTCCAGCTGGTCGGCCGCGCGGACCACGGAGGAGCTAACGGCGGCGGAGGACCTCCGGAGCAGCCTCTCAATTTCCTCGGAGCGGATGGTCACGAGGCCTTCCGGCGCTGCCAGCACGGGCCGTGAATGGAGGGACGCCAGGCGGTCCGTTTCCCTGTCCACCAGCCGTTCCATGCACCGGCGCAGCTGCACCCGTGCCTGGCGCACCCCTGCCAGTTCCTCGGACACCTCCGGGACAATCCGCTTGGCGGCGTCCGTGGGTGTGGAAGCCCGCAGGTCCGCGACGTCGTCCAGCAGCGGCCGGTCAGCCTCGTGGCCGATGGCGCTGACCACCGGGGTGGCGGCGGCGGCCACGGCACGGATCAGTTCCTCGCTGTTGAAGGGCAGGAGGTCTTCCAGGGCGCCGCCGCCGCGGGCGATGACGATGACGTCCACCTCGGGCAGGGCGTCCAGGTCGCGGAGGGCCCGGACCACCTGGGCCACCGCGGTGTTCCCCTGCACGGCCACCTCCCGGATTTCAAACTCGACTGCCGGCCAGCGCAGGGCCGCGTTGCGCAGGATGTCCTTCTTGGCGTCGGAATCACGGCCGGTGATGAGGCCGATGCGGTGCGGCAGCAGGGGCAGGGGCTTCTTGCGGGAGTCCGCGAAGAGCCCTTCGGCGGAGAGCGCCTGGCGCAGCCTCTCTATCCGGGCCAGGAGATCGCCCAGGCCCACCGGCCTGATGTCCCTGACCAGCATGTTCAGCCGGCCGGTCTTGAGCCAGAACTCCGGCTTCAGCAGGGCAACCACGCGCGAGCCCCGCTCCAGCGGCAGGTTCTGGCGTTCCAGCACCTTGGTCCACACGGAGGCAGGCAGCGAGACCTCGGCGTCGACATCCCTCAGGGTGAGGTAGGCGTTGGTGCCCCGGCGGTTCAGCTCAATAACCTGCCCTTCAACCCACGCAGACGGCGTCCGGTCTATATGGGCTTTGAGCTTCTGTGACAGCACCTGGAGCGGCCATGGGTTGTCCGGGCTGGTTTCGGCAGCAGTGGCAGGCAGGGTGGTGGGCGCCGCGAGCTGCTGGCCGGGGACCGGAAGCGACGCCTGTTCAGACATGCGGGCGCTCGTGGCGGGCTGTAGCTGCGGGCATGGGGTCCTTCGTCCGTTGGGCGGCTGGTTGTGTCCGGCGGTCATTCAACCTTATCCATAAGCTCTACCACCAAGGACTGACAAGGGTGCCGCCCGGGCCCCGCCTAGGATGGGGTGACCCCCGCCCAACATGAAGGATCCTCCGTGCGAAGTTTTGTTTCCGCTGCCGCAACCGTGCTGGCAGTGCTGCTGGCCGCCGTCGCAGTCCCCGCCGTCTGGCTGGACCGCAACATCGTGCAGGAGCAGGGCTTCGTTGAGCTGGCAGCTCCGCTCGGAAGGGACCCGGGGTTCCAGCAGCAGCTGGCTGCGGCAGCGGTGGCAACCATCGACACCAGTGCCGTACCCGGTGTCCTTTCGGACCTTATCCAGCCGGTGCTGGAGGACGCCGCGTCGGCACTGACCGCCCTGCCGGAGTATCCCGATGCATGGGAGGAAACGCTGCGCAGGAGCCACCGGCTCAGCTTCGCCAGCCCGGCGGCGGACGACGGCGGATCAGCCCCTGCGTCGTCCCTCACCCTTGACGTCGCTCCCTTGGTGTCGCTGGGCGCCGGGGAGATCGCACGGACCACGGGGTTGCCCCTGGACCCGCCGGACCAGACCCTCATCAATGTGGGCCAGCCTGAACACAGGGAATGGACCGAGAGGCTCACCACGTATGCCCCCGCCGGATATCTTCTGGCCGGAGGCTCGGCGATCGCGCTGCTCCTGGCCCTGGTGGCGGCGAACCGGCGCTGGACAGTGGTTGCCGGCGCGGGAGCAGGCGCGTTGCTGCTGGCGGCTGCGTGGACCCTCGCTTCAGGGATTGCCTCCGCTGCCGCTGTGTCCGCGGACAGCGGAAATGAGGTTGCCAACATGTTCAGGGATGAGCTGGTGGCGGCGTCCGCAGCAGATTTCCGGGCCTGGACCATGGCAGCGGCCGCTGGCGGCGGTGCGCTGTTGCTCCTGGCCCTGGTGGCCGGGTTCGCCACGCGAAGGCGGGGCCGGGCAAGCCGGTAGCATGGAGTAATGACCCCCTCAGCTGTTTCCCTTTCGATGCCCACCATCCCGCGTAGGCGCCGCTCACCTGAGGAAGTAGCTGCCGCAGCCCCCGTCTCCGGAACCAAGAAGGTGCTGCTCGCTGCTCCCCGCGGTTACTGTGCCGGCGTTGACCGTGCCGTCATCGCCGTCGAGAAGGCCCTGGAACACTACGGTCCTCCGGTGTACGTGCGAAAGCAGATCGTCCACAACGTGCACGTGGTCAGCTCCCTGGAGGAGCAGGGTGCCATCTTCGTCGACGAAACGGACGAAGTGCCCGAGGGCGCCCTGGTGATCTTCTCGGCCCACGGCGTCTCGCCTGCCGTGGTGCAGTCCGCCGAGGACCGCGGCCTGCGCACCATTGACGCCACGTGCCCCCTCGTGACCAAGGTCCACAAGGAGGCCGTCCGGTTTGCCAAGGACGATTTCGACATCCTGCTGATCGGCCACGACGGCCATGAGGAAGTCGAGGGAACGGCGGGAGAGGCTCCGGAACACATCCAGATCATCAACGGCCCGCACGAGGTGGACAAGGTTACTGTCCGGGACCCGGAGAAGGTGATCTGGCTTTCCCAGACCACCCTCAGCGTCGACGAAACCATGGAAACGGTCCGCCTGCTCAAGCAGCGGTTCCCCACCCTGCAGGATCCGCCCAGCGACGACATCTGCTACGCCACCACCAACCGCCAGGTGGCCATCAAGAAGATCTCGCCGCAGGCAGACCTGGTGATCGTGGTGGGCTCAGCGAACTCCTCCAACTCTGTCCGGCTGGTGGAAGTGGCACTGGAGTACGGGGCGAAGGCTTCCTACCGCGTGGATTTCGCGAACGAGGTCGATGAAGCCTGGTTTGAAGGCGTCGCCACTGTCGGCGTGACATCCGGAGCATCGGTCCCGGAGGTCCTGGTCCAGGACGTCCTGCGCCTGCTGGCCGAGTACGGCTACGGCGCCGTGGAGGAAGTCGTCACCGCCGAGGAAGATCTGCTCTTCTCGCTGCCCAAGGAACTCCGGGCAACACTCAAGCAGGCCGGCGACGTGAGCCGCGCCCTGGGCGGACGCCGCTCGCGGTACTGACCGGCACACGCAAGTCGGAGCCGCTGCGCATCTGATCTTCGTGGACGTGTGCCCGGCAACTGCCGGGCCCACTTTTTTATGCCTCCTGGCGTTGCCGTCAGGCTGCCTCGTGGTCGCTTTGCAGCTCAGGCGCCGCCAGGGCCCGCGGGGTGACCTCAACAACCGGAGGGGCGGCAAGTCCGGACTCCTCCAGCGAATTCAGCTTCCGGGCCGTGGGAAGGACGCGGGCTTCCAGGGTCCCCACCATGGCGTTGTAGCGGTCCACTGAAGATTTCAGGGACGAGCCCAGTTTGGTGACGTTCTCGCCCAGGGTCCCCATCCGGTCGTACAGCTGCCGTGCCAGTTCGAACAACTCCCGGGCGCTGTCCGTGAGGACGTCCTGCCGCCAGGTGAAGGCAACGGACTTGAGCACCGCCAGCAGGGTGCTGGGGGACGCCAGGACCACGTTCTTCGACAGCGCGTGGTCGAGGAGCCCGGCGTCGGCCATGAGCGCCGCGGCCAGGATGGACTCGGCAGGAATGAAACAAATCACCAGCTCGGGGGAGTTGCCCGGGATGTCCCAGTACTTTTTGCTGCTCAGGGAATCAACGTGTGCCCGCAGTGCCTTGGCATGGGCGGCCAGCAGCGCCTGCTGGTTCCGGCGGTCGCTCCCGGACAGCGGTCCGGCCTGCCGGGCGCCGGAATCAGGGCGGAGGTCCTGCGCGGCACCAAGTTCCTGGGCTTCCAGGTAGGAGGAGAGCGGTACTTTTGCGTCCACCACCAGCTGCTTTTCGCCCGGCAGCTGTACCACCAGGTCCGGCCTTACGCCCGCATCATGCCCGGCACTGTGGACCTGCTCCACGAAATCGACGTGCCGCAGCATTCCCGATGCCTCCACCACCCTGCGGAGCTGGACT
The DNA here is from genome assembly GCF_023708005.1 of Pseudarthrobacter sp. NCCP-2145. NCBI lineage: Bacteria > Bacillati > Actinomycetota > Actinomycetes > Micrococcales > Micrococcaceae > Pseudarthrobacter > Pseudarthrobacter sp. NCCP-2145. Next base: position 62,141 of record NZ_BRCG01000004.1, read on the forward strand.
TCGCCCCACTGGCCCCGGGCACTGTTCGACCTCAGGGCAGACTCCAGGGCGTGGGTGGAACGGATGAGCTGTTCATCGGAGAGCCGCGCCTCCTGCAGTTGCTGGGCGAGCTGGCCGTACTGCTCCACCCGGTCCCGTTCCAGCAGCGCCACCTGCTGCTGGACAGCCGTCAGTTTCTCCGCCACCGGGGCAAGTGCGCGCAGAACGCTGCCGTCCTGCGTCCGGGCCTCACCCAGCTCGCGGTTCTGTGCCGCCAAAAGCCTTCGCTCGGCGTCGGCCGCGGCAAACTGCGCGCTGACCTCCGAAAGCCGTGACGACACGGCATCGAAGTCCTCTTCCAGGCCGCGGGTGTTTTTCCGCAGCACGAAGAACACGGCGGCAGCACCCGCAAAGGCACCCAGCAGCAGCATGAACAAAGCAAGAATCAAGGCGAAACCATCCATGCCCTCACTGTCGCACGGGGCTGTGACATTTTGCCGAAGCGACATTTTCCCTGGCCTGCGCCGGACCCGGGCCGCCCGCTGCAGGTAGAATAAATCCTCGTGGCTCTTACTATTGGCATCGTCGGACTGCCCAACGTCGGCAAATCAACTCTCTTCAACGCACTCACCCGCAACCAGGTCCTGGCCGCGAACTACCCGTTCGCCACCATCGAACCCAACGTCGGCGTCGTGAACCTGCCCGACCCCCGGCTTCAGAAGCTGGCCGAGATCTTCGGATCGCAGCGCCTCCTGCCCGCCCCGGTGTCCTTCGTGGACATCGCCGGCATCGTCAAGGGCGCCTCGGAAGGGGAAGGCCTGGGCAACAAGTTCCTGGCCAACATCCGCGAAGCCGAAGCCATTGCGCAGGTGGTGCGAGTCTTTGATGACCCCGATGTCATCCACGTCGACGGCAAGGTGGACCCCCGCTCGGACATGGAAACCATCAACACCGAGCTCATCCTGGCAGACCTGCAGACCATCGAGAACGCCATCCCGCGGATCGAAAAGGAAGTCAAGATCAAGAAGCGGGAAGCTGCGGAGCTTGCCGCCATCAAGGCAGCCCAGGCGGTCCTGGAGCGCGGCGACACAGTCTTCTCCTCCATCAAGAGCGACAAGCTCGAAATGGAACACCTCAAGGAGCTCGGCCTCCTGACGGCCAAGCCGTTCATCTACGTCTTCAACGCCGATGAAGGCATCTTGGGCAATCCCGAAAAGCAGGAGGAACTGCGGGCCATGGTTGCCCCGGCGGACGCCGTTTTCCTTGACGCCAAGCTCGAAGCGGACCTCGTGGAACTGGACGAGGAAGAAGCCCGCGAGATGCTGGAAATGAATGGCCAGGACGAATCCGGGCTGGACCAGTTGGCGCGCGTCGGCTTCCACACCCTGGGCCTGCAGACCTACCTGACCGCCGGCCCCAAGGAAACCCGTGCCTGGACCATCCGCCAAGGTGATACTGCACCGCAGGCAGCAGGGGTGATCCACTCCGACTTCCAGCGCGGCTTTATCAAGGCCGAGGTGGTGTCCTTCAACGACCTGGTGGAAGCCGGGTCCATGGCCGAGGCCAAGTCCCGCGGCAAGGTCCGTATTGAGGGCAAGGAATACGTGATGGCCGACGGCGACGTGGTGGAGTTCCGCTTCAACGTCTAAGCCCACAGGATTTTCGGGCACGTGGCCTAGGATCTACCCATGACGACTCTTCAGGGTGCGGTTGTTCTGGTAGTCGGCGCCACCGGCGGACTAGGTTCGCGCATCGCCGCCCAGCTGGAAAGTAGCGGCGCCATCGTCGCCCGGTCGTCAAGGTCTGCCGGGCATGATCTGCGCGCACCCTCCGTGATCCGGGAGGTCCTGGAAGGCACGACTGCGCAGCACGGACGCCTCGACGGGCTGGTGGTGGCGTCCGGGGTCGTCGCTTTCGGCGCCGCATCAGACCTCGAACCCGCCACGGTGGACGAACTCTTCGCGGTGAACACGACCAGTCCCATCCACCTCATTACGCAGAGCCAGCCCTACCTCGCGGCCTCGGCACGTGAGGGACGGGAGCCCTTCGTTGTCACGCTGAGCGGCGTTGTGGCCGAGTCGCCCGTCGCCGGCCTGGCGGCATACTCGGCGTCGAAAGCAGGGCTTGCTGCCTTCGTTGTCGCTGCGGCGCGCGAGTATCGCCGCGCAGGCATCCGGATCCTGGACGCCCGCCCAGGCCACACGGGCACCACGCTGTCCGATCATCCGATCGCCGGGTCGGCGCCGCGGTTCGGCGCGGGGCTGGATCCGGACCTGGTGGCAGCGCGGATTATCACCGCGATCGTCGACGGCGAGAAGGATCTGCCGAGCACCGCCTTCCAGGCTGATCCAAGTCCTTGAACCCAGCGCCAATGACGTCCGGACCACACCTCCGCCTTGTTCTGCCGCATCAGTTGTTCCGCGAGCAACTCGATGCGGCAGACGGCACCGTGTTTGTGCTGATCGAGCACGACCTGCTCTTTCGCCAGTACTCGTTCCACTCCCACAAGCTGGTCCTGCACCGGGCATCCATGAGCAGGTTTGCGCGCCGCCTCGGCGCGAAGGGCCACGACGTTGTCGTCCTCCGCAGCGAGGCCGGCCGCAGCTCCCACCAGCAGCTCGCAGACCTGGTGCGCCACCGCCGCCCGGCACAGGTGACCTGGTTCGACGTGGTGGACGACTGGCTTGAACAGGACCTGTACTCCGGCCTGGCCGACGGCGGCTACCGGATGCGCGGTGAGGACGTGCTGGAGACGCCGAACTTCCTCACGGACCGCGGGCAGATTGACGACTGGTTTGCCGCCAACGCTGCCCGCATGCACGACTTCTACGTATGGCAGCGCCGCCGCCTCGGCGTCCTGGTCGACGGCAGCGGGCAGCCGGCAGGCGGGAAATGGTCCTTTGACGCGGACAACCGGAAAAAGCTTCCCCGGGGATACACTCCCCGCACGGTGGGGCGGTTTGCGCGCCACCCCATCCATCAGCTGGAGGGGACCTTCGACTTTGAAGCCCTCACCGAACCGCCCGCCGTTGCCGCGGACGAGGCGTCCGACGACGTCGAACGGGCGGTTGCCTGGGTGGCGGAGGAGTTCCCGGATGCCCCGGGCGATCCCGCCCTGTTTGCCTGGCCCACGAGCGCGGACGAGGCACGCAAGCACCTCCACGAGTTCGTCCGCGAACGGCTGGACGACTTCGGCCCCTACGAGGACGCTATTTCCACCACGCATCCGTTCATCGCCCATGGCCTGCTCACGCCGGCGCTGAACATCGGACTGCTGGACCCGAGGGAAGTCCTGGAGGCCGTGCTCGCGGGTGCAGGTCCCAATACTCCTCTCGCCTCCCTGGAGGGTTTCGTCCGGCAGGTGATCGGCTGGCGGGAGTACATGCGCGCCACCTACCGGACCCGCGGCCGGCAGATGCGCACGGCCAACCGGCTGAACCACCGAAACGGCCTGGGGGAAGGGTGGTGGGAGGCAGACACGGGGCTCGCACCCGTGGACATGGTGGTCTCGCGGGTCCTTGCCACGGGGTACGCCCACCACATCGAGCGGCTGATGGTCCTGGGCAACGCCATGTCCCTGCTGAGGATCCATCCCGACGACGTCTACGAGAGGTTCATGGAACTGTTCATCGACGCGTACGACTGGGTGATGGTCCCCAACGTGTACGCCATGAGCCAGTTCGCGGCGGGGGAGGCGATCACCACGAAGCCCTACGTTTCGGGCAGCAACTACCTCCGCAGGATGTCGGACCTGCCGGCTGGGGAATGGATGCATGACTGGGACGGGCTGTACTGGACCTTCATCGATGACCACCGGGAGGTCTTCGAAAGGAATCCCCGCTCCCGGATGGTGGTCTCCCTCCTGGACGCCATGGATCCGGACAAGCGGCGGGAGCACCGCCGTCGTGCCCAAGCACTGCTCGGCGCAGGACAGGGAGCAACACGGCTGCTGCGGACGGCACCGTCAATCGAGGGCCCGCACGCCTTATCCTGAGTACAGGGCGTGATCCTGGCGATTCCAGGAGCCCCTCCCGCAGAAGGAAAACAAGGAGGCGGCATGCCGTTCAGGCGTCTGGTGCACTACATCACCGCGGCAGTGGCGGGAGCCCTGGTCCTGTCGGGGTGCTCGGGCAACGGCGGCACCACCCCCGTGGTGGTGGGTGAGGCCAAGCGCGGCGGCAGCGTGAGTGTTGCGGAGGTCAACGCGTTCTCCTCCTTCAACCCCTACAGTGCGGACGGCAACACCGATATCAACTCCAAGATCGGCTACATCACCCACTCGGGTTTCTACTATCTGGATGACGCCGCAAAAGTGGTGCGGAACGAAAAATTCGGTCGCTACGAGAAGGTCTCGGACCAGCCGTTGAAGGTCAGGTACACCGTCAATGAGGGCGTCAAATGGTCCGACGGCGAGGCGGTCGACGCCGGGGACCTCCTCCTGAGCTGGGCGGCCGGGTCAGGATATTTTGACGACGCCGATCCCCTGGCGGGGACAGGCAGCACCTACTTTTCGGTAGCCTCCGATACCAGCGGCCTTGCCGGCACCGTGCTGCCGGAAATCGGGGCGGACGGCCGCTCCATCACCCTGGAATACGCCGTGCCCTACGCTGACTGGGAAGTGGCATTCGACGTCGGCCTGCCGGCACACGTGGTGGCAGCGAAAAGCGGCCTGAATGACGAAGAAGACCTGATCGACCTGATCCGGGACTCGCCGCGCGGCAATGAGGAAGAGCCCGCGGTCAACGAACCCCTCAAGCGGGTCAGCGACTTCTGGAACTCGGGGTTCGACTCCAAGAGCCTGCCCGACGATCCGTCCCTGTATCTCTCCAGCGGCCCGTACATCGTCCGCGATATCGTCCCCGAAGTCTCCATGACCCTCGTCCGGAACCGCGACTACGTGTGGGGCCAGGAGCCCTGGCTGGATGAAATAACCGTCCGCTTCACAGGTTCCGTGCCCACGGCAGTCGAAGCGCTCCGCAACGGCCAGGCCGACATCATCTCCCCCCAGCCTTCGGCGGAAACCGGGGAACTCCTGGCCGGACTGGCGGACCAGGGCAACACTGTTGAGTGGTACAACCAGTCAGGCTACGACCACCTGGACCTCACCTTCTCCGGGCCGTTCGCCGACAAGGATGTCCGGCAGGCCTTCCTGAAGGCGGTACCCCGCCAGGCCATTATCGACGCCGTGGTGGGGGACCGGCAGACAGATGCCGCGCCCCTGGATTCGCACGTGTTCCTGCCCGCCCAGCCCAAATACGGCGACACCGTCAAGAACAACGGCTCGTCGGACTATGCAGAGGTGGACATCGACGGGGCAAAGGCGCTCCTGGATGGTGATACCCCCACCATCCGGATCCTCTACAACCGGGACAACCCCAACCGCGCCACGGCATTTTCCCTGATTCGGGACTCTGCCGCGCAGGCCGGATTCCAGGTGGTCGATGCGGGGCAGGGGAGTGCTGACTGGGCCCGGGCGCTCGGCGGTGGAGGCTACGATGCTGCGCTTCTGGGCTGGATTGGCACCGCGGCGGGGGTCAGCCGGGTTCCCCAGATCTTCCGTACCGGCGCCGGCAGCAACTTCAACGGCTTTTCCGACGGCGACGCCGACAGGCTGATGGAACAGCTGGCCGGCACCACAGACCTGGGCAAACAGGATGAGCTCCTGGCCGAGATCGACAAACAGATCTGGGAAAACGCCTATGGCCTCCCGCTCTACCAGACGATTGGCGCCACAGCTTTCAGCGCCCGGGTGGCGGGGGTCAAGACGAGCGCGGGCCCCCTGGGCGTCTGGTGGAACGTGTGGGAGTGGCGCCTGGCGCAGCCGGCGTCGTCCTGATTCCAGGGACGAAAACCTTCCCTTCTGCACGATTCGCCGTAGCGGCTACCGGCGAGTAGCATGTGACTTGCACAACTTCCGTTGACCGACTAGGCGTTCAGTTCAAGCCGGTCACGGTTTGGCAACGGAGTACCAGTATCTGGACTTCGTGCGGTTAGGCTACTCGTATATGTAGGTTGCGTCACAGTCGAAAGCTGCGTCTCGCCTGCGGGGAACCACCAGATTCCCCCTCGTTATCTCCCACAACTCATAGGAGGCGGAATGCGTTTTACGCGCACTTCCAAAGCACTGGGCATGGTGGCAATCGCCGCCCTCGCCCTGACCGGCTGCGGCGCTGGAGGCGGCAGCAATGAAGGGGCAAGCGACGCCGCAGGCGATCCGGCCAAGATCATTACGGCTTACAGCAACGAACCCCAGAACCCGCTGCTGCCGGCAAACACCAACGAGGTCTATGGCGGCCGCGTTGTTGAGCTTCTCTTTGAAGGCTTGACCAGCTACAGCCCCAGTGGTGAGTCGGTCAACGCGCTGGCTGAGTCCATCGAATCCCCGGATGGCCAGAACTACACCATCAAGGTCAAGGGCGGCACCAAGTTCACCAACGGCGAGGAAGTCACCGCCAAGAGCTTTGTTGACGCATGGAACTTCGCCGCGCTGAGCACCAACGCCCAGGCAAACAGCAGCTTCTTCGAATCCATCGAGGGCTACGACGCCGTCAGCGCCACCAAGAAGGAAGGCGAAACGGAAGTCCCCGCCCCCACGGCAGAGACCCTCTCCGGCCTGGTCCTCAAGGATGACTCCACCATCGAGGTCAAGCTGACGCAGCCCGAGGCCGACTGGCCGCTGCGCCTTGGCTACACCGCCTTCATGCCGCTGCCCTCCGAGGCCATCGCTGATCCCAAGGCTTACGGCGAGAACCCTGTTGGCAACGGCCCGTACAAGATGGCCAAGGAAGGCGCCTGGCAGCACGACAGCCAGATTGAACTCGTCAAGAACGAGGACTACGCCGGTACCCGCGAAGCCAAGAACGGCGGCGTGACCTTCAAGTTCTACACGGACCCGGCCCCCGCCTACACCGATATCCAGGCCAACAACCTGGACGTCACGGATGTCCTTCCCACCAACGCCCTGAAGACCTACACCACGGACTTCCCGGACAACCACCTGAACAAGCCGTACGCAGGCAACTCCACCCTGAACATCCCGGGCTACCTGCCCGAGTTCCAGGGTGAAGCGGGCAAGCTGCGCCGCCAGGCCATCTCCATGGCCATCAACCGTGACGAGATCACCAAGGTCATCTTCAGCGGCACCCGCATCCCGGCGAAGGACTTCACCTCCCCGGCCGTGGACGGCTACAACGAGAACGTCGAGGGATCCGAGGTCCTGAAGTTCGATGCCGCCAAGGCAAAGGAAACCTGGGAAAAGGCCAATGCCATCAGCCCGTGGCCGGCAGACAAGACCCTTCAGCTCGGCTACAACACCGATGGCGGCAACAAGGAATGGATCGACGCTGTTGCCAACAACCTGAAGAACAACCTCGGCATCCAGGCTGAAGGCCAGCCCTTCGCCAAGTTTGCTGAACTTCTGGACCTGCGCAAGTCCCAGACGCTCCCCGGCTTCGCCCGGGCCGGCTGGCAGGCTGACTACCCGTCGCTCTACAACTTCCTCGGCCCGCTGCTGCGGACCGGTGCCAGCGCCAACTACGAGGGCTACTCGAACCCCGAGTTCGACAAGCTCCTCGACGAAGGCCTGGGTTCCAAGTCCACGGACGATGCCAACGCGAAGTTCACCGAGGCCCAGGAAATCCTGTTCCAGGACCTGCCCAACCTCCCGCTGTGGTACTCAGCACGCCAGGTCGTGTGGAGCCAGAACGTCACCAACGTGGACAGCGGCTGGAACGGTGTCATCCAGTACTACAACATCACCGCGAAGTAGTCCTGAGACCGTCCAACTCAAATAGCTAGTGGGGGTCCGGCGCCAGCCGGGCCCCCATAGCCTTGATACCGGCAGGAAGCTGTCCTACATGAAATTCCCCCCATCTCCACAAACCCCGGAGGGTCTGCTGTGATCCAGTTCATTCTCCGGCGCCTGCTCCAAGTCATCCCCGTGTTCCTGGGCACCACCCTGCTGGTCTATTTCATGGTGTTTGCCCTCCCCGGTGACCCCATCAGGGCGCTCTTCGGAGACCGTCCGCCGAGCGAAGCCGTCATCGCGGCGCTCCGCCAGCAGTACAACCTGGACCAGCCGTTCTGGGTCCAGTACGGCCTGTTCCTCAAGAATCTCTTTACGTTCAACCTGGGCGTCGATTTCACCGGCCAGCCCATCGCCGCCACCCTCGGCCGCGTCTTCCCCGTCACCGTGATGCTGGCCGTCGAAGCGCTCGTCATCCAGGCAGTGTTTGGCATCGGCTTTGGACTCATCGCCGGCCTCCGCAAGGGAAAGATCTTCGACTCGACGGTCCTGCTCGCCTCGCTCGTCGTCATTGCCATCCCCATCTTTGTCCTCGGCTTCGTCCTGCAGCTGGTCTTCGGTGTGTACCTGGGGTGGGCCAAACCCACCGTGGGTACGGACGTCAGCTGGAGCACGCTGCTGCTTCCGGCGTTCGCGCTGGCGCTGGTCTCCTTCGCCTACGTGCTCCGCCTCACCCGGGCGTCGGTCATTGAAAACTCAACCGCCGATTACGTCCGCACCGCTACTGCGAAGGGACTGTCCCGGCCCCGCGTGGTCATGGCGCACATCCTCCGCAACTCGATGATTCCCGTTGTCACCTACCTGGGCGCCAGCCTGGGCGGCCTGATGGGCGGCGCCATCGTCACCGAAGGCATCTTCAACGTCCCCGGTGTGGGGCAGAAGCTCTACCAGGCGATTCTCCGCAGCGAGGGACCCACCGTCGTCGCGATCGTGAGCGTGCTGGTGCTGGTCTTCGTTATCGCCAACCTGCTGGTTGATCTGCTGTACGCCTGGCTTGATCCGAGGATTCGCTATGAAAAGTAACCAAGACACCACGCACTTCGTTGCCCCCCTTGAGGAGACCCCTCTGCTGGCAACGGATGCGGTGAAGACTGACCAGGCCCCGCTGAGCCTTTGGGCTGACGCCTGGCGGAAGCTCCGCCGTCGTCCGCTGTTCATCGTCTCGGCAGTGATGATCCTGGTCATACTGGTTGTGGCGTTCTTCCCGGGCCTGTTCACCCAGACTGCACCGAACGACAACTGCCAGCTGGCAAATTCGGACGGCGCACCCTCGGCCGGGCATCCGTTCGGGTTCACCTTCCAGGGCTGCGACGTGTACGCCCGCGTCATTTACGGCACGCAGGCCTCCGTCATGGTTGGCGTCTTCGCCGTCATCGGCGTGCTCATCATTGGGGTTACCCTGGGCGCGCTGGCCGGCTTCTACGGCGGCTGGATCGACGCCGTGATCGCCCGCCTCGGCGACATCTTCTTTGCACTGCCGCTGGTGCTCGGTGCACTGGTGGTCACCCAGCTGCCGTTCTTCCGTGAAAACAAGAGTGTGTGGACGGTCATCATGATCATCGTGCTGCTTGCGTGGCCGCAGATGGCAAGGCTGACCCGGGGCGCGGTGATCGAAGTCCGCAACGCCGACTTCATCACGGCGGCGCGGTCGCTGGGCGTGTCCAGGATCCAGAGCCTCATCAAGCATGTGCTGCCCAACGCCCTCGCCCCCATCATCGTGCTGGCCACCATGGAGCTCGGTGTGTTCATCGTGCTGGAGGCGACGTTGTCGTTCCTTGGCATCGGCCTTCCAGGAAGCATCATGTCCTGGGGCAATGACATTTCCGCGGCGCAGTCGTCCATCCGCACCAACCCCGCAGTGCTCCTCTACCCGGCTGCCGCCCTGTCCATCACCGTCCTGAGCTTCATCATGCTGGGCGACGCCCTGCGCGATGCTCTTGACCCGAAGAGCCGCCAGCGATGAAGGAGGCACACGTGACTGCATCAGATGTCACCATTACCGAAGCCGGAACACCCGCGAACCGGCCGCTCCTGGAAATCCGGGACCTGGCCATCACGTTCAACACCAGCAACGGCGAGGTGAACGCTGTCCGGAATGCCCACCTCACCATCATGCCGGGGGAGACCGTGGCAATCGTGGGCGAGTCCGGCTCGGGCAAATCAACAACCGCCCTCGCAGCCATTGGGTTGCTGCCGGCCAACGGCCGGGTCTCCGGCGGACAGATCCTGCTGGACGGCGAAGACATCTCGCATGCGCCGGAAAAGCGGATGATCGAGCTGCGCGGCAACACCATCGGCATGGTGCCCCAGGACCCCATGTCCAACCTCAACCCAGTGTGGAAGATCGGCTACCAGGTCAAGGAGACCCTGCGCGCGAACGGCAGGCCCAGCGGACCGGAGGACATCGCGAAGGTGCTGTCCGAGGCAGGCCTGCCGGACGCCCACCGGCGCGCCAGGCAGTACCCGCACGAGTTCTCCGGCGGCATGCGCCAGCGGGCCCTGATTGCCATCGGCCTGTCCTGCCAGCCCCGGCTGCTGATCGCGGATGAGCCCACGTCAGCGCTGGATGTCACGGTGCAGCGGCAGATCCTGGACCACCTTGAAGGCATGACGTCCGAGCTCGGTACGGCTGTCCTGCTGATCACCCACGACCTTGGCCTTGCCGCCGAACGCGCGGACAAGGTTGTGGTCATGTACCGCGGCCAGGTGGTCGAATCAGGGCCGTCGCTCGAGCTGTTGCAGAACCCGCAGCATCCCTACACCAAGCGGCTCGTGGAATCGGCACCGTCCCTCGCCAGCCGGCGGATCCAGGTTGCCAAGGAACAGGGCGTGGAAGCGGCCGACCTCCTGGCTCCGGCCGCCGAGGCGCTCACCGCCGACAACGTCCTTCAGATCCAGGACCTGCGGAAGGTGTACAAGCTTCGGCAGGGCCTGGGAAAATCGTCGGACTTTGCGGCCGTGGACGGCGTCACCTTCGACGTCCTTCGCGGAACCACGACGGCGATCGTGGGGGAGTCGGGCTCCGGCAAGTCCACAGTGGCCAAGATGGTGCTCCAGCTGGAGAAGCCGACGGACGGAAAAATCCTGTTCGACGGCGTGGACACCTCACTGCTGAAGCCTTCGGAACTGTTCAAGTTCCGGCGCCGGGTGCAGCCCATCTTCCAGGATCCCTACGGCTCCCTGGACCCGATGTACAACATCTACCGGACCATTGAGGAGCCGCTGCGGGTCCACAAAATCGGGAACAAAGCCAGCCGCGAGAAGAAGGTCCGCGAGCTGCTGGACCAGGTGGCGCTGCCGCAATCCACCATGCAGCGGTACCCGAACGAGCTCTCCGGCGGCCAGCGGCAGCGCGTTGCCATTGCCCGTGCGCTGGCGTTGGACCCTGAAGTCATCATCTGTGACGAGGCGGTGTCCGCCCTGGACGTACTGGTCCAGGCACAGGTGCTGAACCTGCTGGCCGACCTGCAGTCCAACCTCGGCCTGACCTACCTCTTCATCACCCACGACCTCGCTGTGGTCCGCCAGATCGCCGACCACGTCTGCGTGATGGAGAAGGGGCGCCTGGTGGAGACCGGCTCCACGGACGACGTCTTCGACGCGCCGCAGCAGGAGTACACACAGGCGCTGCTCAACGCCATCCCGGGGGCCAAGCTGATGCTTCCGCCGGAAGTTGCATAAGCGGACTGCCCGCACACTAAGTACGGCTGGAGCCGGGGCCTTCGGGCCCCGGCTCCAGCCGTCTGCGCTTCAGTCCTGGCCCGGGCCGTCGTCCCGGGTGCCGGAGGCCCGCAGCGGCTGCTGGTCCGCCGTCGGCTTCCGGTCCAGGCCCAGGTCCCGAAGGCGGCCCTCGAGGAGGACTCCCAATTTTTGGCGTCCCGCAGGGTTCATGTGCACTGTATCCGCGAGGTCCTTGGCCAGGCCGTACCGGGTCAACCAGTCACCCACGGATACGAAGGGGAGGGCATGGGACGCTGCCACCGACCCCAACAGGGCATCGACTTCGGTCCGCCGGCCGCCGCCGTGGGCTTCCCCGCGGGCAAGCGTTCCGATCATCGCCATGGGCGTGCCGGGGTACCGCTCCCGCAGCTCCGCGATCAGGCGTTCGGCATTGGCGGTTATCTGCCTGTCACTCGCTGCACCGGCGGCGTCATTGCCGCCGCCCTGGATGACAATGAGCGCCGGCGTTCCCGACGGCAGCAGCCAGTCGCCGCGCAGCAGGGCATCAATGTAGTTGCCTGTTGCACCGTTCGAGGAGACAAAGCCGGTCCCGCCCCGGCCGCAGAAGTACACGTTGTAGCCCGCAGCAGCCAGGCCCAGCCGCGGCCAGCCGTCAACGGGTTCCGACTGTGAATCACCGATCAGCAGGACCGTCCTGCTGACCTCCGGGACAACGGCCTCGAGCCGCCCGTTGGCCGGGTTCAGGACGCGTGAACCGGCAGTTGCGGCTGCAGGATTTCCGGCTGCCCCTTGGGATCCCGCCGCAGCCCCCGCCGCAGCCGCTGCCGCAACTGGACGGCCAGGATTCCCCGGGTCCGCGGCGGGCAGGCCGCAGCCGGAGAGGCTTGCGGACAAGGCAACAGCCGCAGCGACGCCGGACACGGCACAACGGGTCCAGGCCTTGGCGGCCGGGGATTTTCGCATCTGGTGTCTTTCGGGCTTGCACGGTCTGTCAGAGCAATCATGTTGCATGCCGTCCTGGATGGCCAGTGATTTTGCCCACAATTTTCCGTGGCGGGGCAGGGCCGGGGCCACGCAGTGCCCGCACGCCGCCGGAGAATTTAGGCCAATAAATGGCACTGGCGCTAGAATGGAGGAAGGCGCCCTGTGCTAAGGGCCTGATCCGTCGTGCGTTCCGGTTGGAAATGTCGCGATACAACAGCTGACTTTCACCACTGAATCGAGCCATTACGCATGTCTGAAACCACCACCAACACCGCGGTCGCCACTGCATCACGCAGTGACCTCCGCAACGTCGCGATTGTGGCCCACGTTGACCACGGCAAGACCACCCTGGTCGACGCCATGCTCAAGCAGACCAACTCCTTTGCCGAGCACAACCACCTTGAAGACCGCGTGATGGACTCCGGTGACCTGGAGCGCGAAAAGGGCATCACCATTCTGGCCAAGAACACCACCGTGGCCTACAACGGACCGTCCTCCAACGGCGAGACCATCACCATCAACGTCATCGACACCCCCGGCCACGCCGACTTCGGCGGCGAGGTGGAGCGCGGCCTGTCCATGGTTGACGGCGTCGTCCTCCTCGTTGACGCTTCCGAAGGCCCGCTGCCCCAGACCCGCTTCGTGCTGCGCAAGGCCCTTGCCGCGCACCTGCCAGTCATCCTGCTGGTAAACAAGACCGACCGTCCCGACGCCCGCATCGAGGAAGTCGTCCACGAGTCCATGGACCTCCTCCTGGGCCTTGCCTCGGACCTGGCTGACGAGGTTCCGGACCTGGACCTGGACAAGATCCTTGAGGTTCCCGTTGTCTACGCGGCCGCCAAGGTTGGCCGCGCTTCCCTCGACCAGCCCGCTGACGGCACCGCCCCGGAGAACGAAGACCTGGAGCCGCTGTTCAAGACCATCATCGAGCACATCCCGGCACCCACCTACAACCCGGAGGGTGTGCTGCAGGCACACGTCACCAACCTGGACGCTTCCCCGTTCCTGGGCCGCCTTGCCCTGCTGCGCATCTACAACGGCACCCTGCGCAAGGGCCAGACCGTTGCCTGGGCACGCGCCAACGGTGAGCTCAAGAACGTGAAGATCACCGAACTCCTGGCCACCAAGGCCCTGGACCGCGTTCCCGCGGAGTCTGCAGGCCCGGGTGAGATCGTCGCCGTCGCCGGCATCGAGGACATCACCATCGGTGAGACCCTCACCGACGCCGAGAACCCGCAGCCGCTGCCGCTGATCACCGTGGACGATCCCGCCATCTCCATGACCATCGGTATCAACACCTCGCCGCTGGCCGGCAAGGTCAAGGGTGCCAAGGTCACGGCACGCCAGGTGAAGGACCGCCTGGACAAGGAACTGATCGGTAACGTCTCCATCAAGGTTCTCCCCACCGAGCGTCCCGACGCCTGGGAAGTCCAGGGCCGTGGCGAGCTGGCACTGGCCATCCTGGTGGAGCAGATGCGCCGTGAAGGCTTCGAACTGACCGTCGGCAAGCCGCAGGTTGTCACCAAGACCATCGACGGCAAGATCCACGAGCCGATGGAGCACATGACCATCGACGTCCCCGAGGAGTACCTCGGTGCAGTGACCCAGCTGATGGCAGCCCGCAAGGGCCGCATGACCAACATGGCCAACCACGGTACCGGCTGGTGCCGGATGGAATTCATCGTCCCCGCCCGTGGCCTGATCGGCTTCCGCACCAAGTTCCTCACGGACACCCGCGGCGCCGGCATCGCAGCGTCCATCTCCGAGGGCTACGAGCCGTGGGCCGGCCCCATCGAGTACCGCACCAACGGCTCGATGATCGCTGACCGCGCCGGTGTTGTCACGCCGTTCGCCATGATCAACCTGCAGGAGCGCGGCTCGTTCTTCGTGAAGCCCACCTCCGAGGTTTACGAAGGCATGATCGTGGGCGAGAACTCCCGCGCCGACGACATGGACGTCAACATCACCAAGGAAAAGAAGCTCACCAACATGCGTGCAGCCTCCTCTGACACCTTCGAGAACCTGACGCCGCCGCGCGATCTGACCCTTGAAGAGTCCCTCGAATTCGCCCGCGAGGACGAGTGCGTGGAAGTGACCCCGGAAGCCATCCGCATCCGCAAGGTTATCCTGGACACCAACGAGCGCGCCAAGGCCAACCGCGCCCGCGCCAAGGTCTAGTCACCGGGGCACAAAACTGAAACAGCCGGTACGGCGGTGGGGATTCCCGCCGCCGTACCGGCTTTTCTTTGTCTTGGGGGTGGCCCCGCCTGCGCAGCCACCCCGCCGCGGTGGCCCGCCCCTACCGTGCGGGCCGGCGCCTCTCGGGCGCCGGCGGGACTTCCTTGGCGGCCACTACCTCTGACAGCTGGATAACGACGTCGGCCTTCCGGGTCCTGATGGTGCACGCACCGCCGTTGCACGCCACCAGGTGGCCCAATGCGTCGGTCAGGCCGCCCTCGATGCGGTAGCGCACCACCACCCGCATTCCGGGTGTTGCGCCCGAGAGGAACCCGGCGGGGGTAGGAACAGGCTGACTCACCAGTTCATACTAGGGTGTCCGGCTAGGTTCGCGGGAACGGGCTGGGAGATAATAGGCTCAGATGTCAAGGGTCCGGCCGCAGCGCCGGATGCAAGTGCCGGCGGGTTGCCGGAACCAACGTGGAGAGGCCAGGGACGTGACGTACGTAATCGCGCAGCCGTGTGTAGATGTCAAGGACAAGGCATGTATTGAGGAGTGCCCGGTCGACTGCATCTATGAGGGTGAGCGTTCGCTGTACATCCATCCGGACGAGTGTGTGGACTGCGGTGCCTGTGAACCGGTGTGCCCTGTTGAAGCCATTTACTACGAGGATGACACCCCGGAGGAATGGGCGGACTATTACAAGGCCAATGTCGAGTTCTTCGACGACCTCGGCTCGCCGGGTGGAGCAGCGAAGGTCGGCAACACGGGCAAGGACCACCCGATGATCGCCGCACTGCCGCCGCAGAACCAAGACCACTGACGCGGGAAGATACCGTGACCCCAGCAGCGAGGACGTTCGGCCTGGACCTGCCTGACTACCCGTGGGAAGCCATGGCGCCGTACGCCGCCAAGGCAGCGGAGCACCCCGGCGGGGCCGTCAATCTTTCCATCGGGACCCCGGTGGATCCTACGCCGGCCCTGATCCAGGACGCGCTCAAGGCCGCGGCGGACGCCCCAGGCTACCCCACCGTGCACGGCACACCGGCCCTGCGTGAAGCCATCGCCGGGTGGTTTGAACGGCGCCGCGGCGTGGCAGGGCTCGATCCCCGCAACGTCATGCCCACCGTGGGCTCCAAAGAACTGGTGGCCTGGCTGCCGCTCCTGCTGGGACTCAAGCCGGGAGACGTCGTCGTCCGCCCCAAGGTCGCCTACCCCACCTACGACATCGGCGCCACCTTTGCCGGCGTGACGTCCGTGGCCACGGACAACCTGGACGAACTGGATGAAGCCACCCGTGCGCGCGTCCGGCTGATCTGGGTTAATTCCCCGGGAAACCCCACCGGCAGCGTACGCGGAATCGACTCCCTGAAGGCCGTGGTGCAGCAGGCAAGGGAACTGGGTGCCGTGGTGGCCTCCGACGAGTGCTACGCAGAACTTGGCTGGGGTGACTGGGATGTCCAGCGCGGCGGACAGGCTGTTCCCAGCATCCTTGATCCGCGTGTAGCCGGCGGATCCCATCAGGGCCTGCTGGCTGTCTATTCCCTGAGCAAGCAGTCCAACGTGGCGGGCTACCGGGCAGCGTTCGTGGCCGGCGACCCCGGCCTCATGCCCAACCTGGTGAACAGCCGCAAGCACGCGGGCATGATCGTGCCCTATCCGGTGCAGGAGGCCATGCGCGTGGCGCTCGGCGACGACGCCCACGTGGAGGCGCAGAAGGACCTGTACCGGGGGCGGCGCGAGCGGCTCGTCCCGGCGCTGCTGGACTTCGGCCTCGAGATCAAGGATTCCGACGCCGGGCTGTACCTGTGGTCCACCGCCGGGGAAAGCACCTGGGACACGGTGGGGCGGCTGGCGGAACGCGGCATCGTGGTGGGCCCCGGGGTTTTCTACGGCGAGGCCGGCAACGGATACATCCGCGTGGCGCTGACCGGAACGGACGAGCGCATCGACGCCGCAGTGTCCCGGCTCGTTTCGGCGCCGTAACAATACTGTGACTCGCGCCACAACGGCCCGGTTTTGGGGGCTTCCGGACCGTCTCGGATTAGTGGCACCCGCCAAGGGGCGGTACTTTTTAAGTGACTATCAATGGTGGCTTTCTACAAGAAGGCAGCCCGGGTGTTGGAACCTGTGTTCTCAGGGTCAGTGCGCGGCTCACCTGATGTTGGATCAAGCTTTCGACAGAGGCCCAGAAGCCTCATGAAGGGGACTCCATGACTGAGACCAACAACGCGGCCACCCTGCTTCACGCAGGGGGCGAGCTCAAGCTCCCGCGCATCCAGGTTATTGAAGGGAACGAAGGCTACGACGTTTCCAAGCTGCTGAAGCAGACGGGCGCAGTCACCTTTGACCCCGGCTTCATGAACACGGCAGCAACCACCTCGGCGATCACCTACATCGACGGCGATGCTGGCATCCTGCGCTACCGCGGGTACCCCATCGAACAGCTGGCCCAGCACTCCAGCTTCCTCGAGGTGTCCTACCTTCTGATCTACGGCAACCTGCCCAGCCCCACGGAGCTGGAGGAGTTCGACCAGAAGATCCGCCGGCACACTCTGCTGCATGAAGAGCTCAAGGGCTTCTTCAGCGGTTTCCCGCGGGACGCGCACCCCATGCCCGTGCTGTCCTCGGCAGTGTCCGCGCTGTCCACGTTCTACCAGGACTCGCTGGACCCGTTCAACGCCGAACAGGTGGAAGTTTCCACCATCCGCCTGATGGCCAAGATGCCGGTGATCGCGGCGTACGCGCACAAGAAGTCCATCGGCCAGCCCATGCTGTACCCGGACAACTCCCACAACCTCGTGGAAAACTTCATGCGCCTGAGCTTCGGCCTGCCGGCTGAGCAGTACGAGGTGGACCCGGTCATTGCCAAGGCGCTGGACCTGCTGCTGATCCTGCACGCGGACCACGAGCAGAACTGTTCAACGTCCACCGTGCGCCTGGTGGGCTCGTCCAACGCCAACCTGTTCGCTTCGGTGTCCGCCGGCATCAACGCGCTCTTCGGTCCCGCCCACGGCGGTGCCAACGAGGCAGTCCTCAAGATGCTCCGCCAGATCCAGGCCGACGGCACGAAGCCCGAGGACTACATGGAGAAGGTCAAGAACAAGGAAGACGGCGTCCGCCTCATGGGCTTCGGGCACCGCGTCTACAAGAACTACGATCCGCGCGCGAAGATCGTCAAGGCCACGGCCCACGAAATCCTCAGCAAGCTCGGCGGCAACGACGAACTGCTGGAGATCGCCCTGCGCCTGGAAGAGAAGGCGCTCAACGATGACTACTTCATCCAGCGCAAGCTCTACCCGAACGTGGACTTCTACACCGGCCTGATCTACAAGGCCATGGGCTTCCCGGAGAAGATGTTCACGGTACTGTTCGCCATCGGCCGCCTCCCCGGCTGGATCGCCCAGTGGCGGGAAATGATCAGCGACCCGAACACCAAGATCGGACGCCCGCGCCAGCTGTACATCGGCGAGCCGGAGCGGGACTACCCGGTCCGCTAACCTCTGGACCAATACCTGCAATGACGACGGCGGCCGCCCACCTTCCAAAGGTGGGCGGCCGCTTTGTTGTTGCAGAGAAGGCTAGTTGCTGTAGCCCTGCGGGTTGTTCTTCTGCCAGCGCCAGTGGTCCTCGCACATCTGGTCCACGGTTTTGGTGGTGGACCAGCTGAGGTCCGCCAGCGCAGAGGTGGCGTCGGCCCAGAAGGCGGGGAGGTCACCCGCGCGGCGGCCGGTGATCTCGTAGGGGATCGGCTGCCCGACTGCCTTTTCGAAGGAGCGGAGCACCTCCAGGACGGAGGAGCCCTTGCCGGAGCCCAGGTTCCAGCGGAAGACGCCGGTGCGGTCCGCAACATAGTTCAGCGCGGCCACGTGGCCTTCGGCGAGGTCCACAACGTGGATGTAGTCCCGCAGGCAGGTGCCGTCCGGGGTGTCGTAGTCCCCGCCGAAAACCATCAGCTTCTCGCGGCGGCCGACGGCCACCTGGGCGATGAAAGGCACAAGGTTGTTCGGGATGCCCTGGGGGTCCTCGCCGATCCGGCCGGACGGATGGGCCCCCACGGGGTTGAAGTAGCGCAGCAGGGCTATGTGCCAGCGGGTGTCCGCGGCGCCCAGGTCAGAGAGGATGTCCTCGATCTGCTCTTTGGTGCGGCCGTAGGGGTTGTTGGCCCCGATTTCCATCTTCTCCACATAGGGGATGGGGTTGTGCTCGCCGTAGACGGTGGCCGAGGAACTGAAGACAATGGACCGGACGTCGTGGCGGTCCATGACCCGGATGAGGTTCAGGGTCCCCACCAGGTTGTTGTGGTAGTACTTGAGCGGCTCCCGGACGGATTCGCCAACGGCCTTCAGCCCGGCAAAGTGGATCACCGCGTCAATGGGGCTGGCGACGAACACACGCTCGACGGCGGCCTCATCCACCAGATCGACGTGGTGGAACTCCGCGGTCCTGCCGCTGAGCTCGGCAACCCGCCGGAGGGATTCCTCGCTGGAGTTGACCAGGTTGTCGATGACCACCACATCATGGCCGGCTTCCTGCAGGGATAAAACAGTGTGGGAACCAATGTAGCCGGTGCCCCCGGTGACCAGAATTTTCATGCCTCTAACGCTATCCCACGGACACCTGCTGCCGCCGCCGCGTTCCGGATGCCGGGCAGTGCCGCGCACGTACCGCTGAGGGGCGACAGGAGGCCGCGGCCACGGCACGGCACGGCGACCGTCCCAAGGGAGCACATCCGTGCTAAATAGGAGGAGTGCCAAAAATCGTAGATGCCGAAGCCCGGCGCCAGGACGTTGTTGAAGCAGTTCTCCGCATCATCGCCGGAGACGGGCTGGAACGGGCCTCCCTCAGGGAAACGGCAGATGAAGCCGGGCTGGCTGTGGGTTCTGTCCGCCACTATTTCGCGGGCAGTGAGGAATTGCTGGCATTCGTCTTTGCCTCGGTGGTGGACCGCATCGTGCGCCGCTTGGAAGCATCCCTGCCTGGCGTGCACGCGGCGGTTCCCGGCACCCCTGAGCACCGCGCGGCGATATTAACCCTCCTGTGCGGACTCCTGCCCCTTGACGGGCCACGGGCGCTTGAGGTGTGTGCCTGGATGGCGTTCCGTAACGCCGCGAGGGTCCGCCCGTTCCTCGCCGCCGAAGCGGACCGGAGCCACCGGGAGGTAGCTGTCATCGTGGGCAGCGTCATCCGTGCCCTGCGGCCGGAGGACCAGCCGACGGAAAGCCTGGTGGTTGAAGCCGAGCGGCTTCTCGCCACCCTGGACGGTCTGTGCATGCACGCCCTGCTGCAGCCCGGATGGATGACCCGGGAAATGTGCGTGGACGTCCTGGAGCAGCACCTCGACGGGATGTGATGACTGCCACTAACGTGGGCATCAGGAGGAATAGACTGGGAGCCGGGGGAGCTACCGGACTACCCTCTTGGCAAGGGCGCGCGACGGAAGGACGTCGGATGTATCAGACAAGCGGAACCAGGTGGCAAATCACCGCGGACACGTCGGGGCCAATGATGATAGCCCTGTTCGTCCGGGATACTGCGGGGCTCGACGGCGCAGGTCACCCCGCGCTGTCCCACGCAGCGCCCAAGGTACGCCGTGCCGATCATTCACACTTGACCGCGGACGTTGGTGGCCTGAGTGCCCTCAAGACAGAGTGGGAGGCATGGTGGGAGCAGCTGCTCAAGGCCCATCCCCAGACGTCTCCCGAGTTGTCGCCGCCGGACTTTGAAGCCTTTGGAAACTCTCCCGCCCTGCAGCGCGTGCTCCAGGCCCACTTCGGTTCCGCCCTTACCTGGGCACGGGAGCGCAGGAGCGAATACGCGGAAATTGAGGCGGAGCGTGCCGCCAGCGGAGCGGACCAGCTTCTTGAGGACATGGTGGACGACAGGCTGATGGAGGTTGGCCGCGATTCCCGTGACTTCAAGCTGACCATCATTGAGCTTCCCCTGAATGAACAGCGGGCCTGGTACCTGGAACCGGACAAGATCATCATGAGCAACCGCCTGATGGCCGAGCCTGAGCTGTTCCGCAGCTACGTCCAGCCGGTGGTCGAAATCCTCGTGTAGGGACCTGCAGTGCTCTTCCAGCAGCCGTTCAGCTGCCGGCCCCTTCCGCCGCCACCGTGATCCGGACCTGTCCGTCCGTGGCCGCCGAAGCCTGCCACCCGTCCCGCGCCTCCCGGTTCCAGCTCCGGCCGGCGACGTCCACCTGCAGGACCTCGAAGCCCTTGGCGTTGGCAACAGCCCATTGCGCCACGGACCAAGCCTGGCTGCCGGCGGCCTCCACCACCAGCGTTTCACCTTCAACGGCCGTCCCCAGCGGCCCGTAGGCCTGGTTGAGTTCCGCGGACAACGCGGCGGTATCCCCGCCCGCGCCGGCCGCCCGCAGGGTGCACCGGACGGCCTCGGGCGTCTGGCCGGTCAGCCCGGAGGCGAAGGTCCGTCCCATTTCCTCGTGCTGGGCATAGGCGGTGGGGTAGGCGGAGCGCTGGACGCGCTGGGCGGCGTCCGTGATCTCCAGTGACTCATAGCCCGGGATCTTGACCAGGGCGTCGTAGAAGGCGTTCGCGGCGTAGTAGGGATCCATGATCTGTGCCTCGGTTCCCCATCCCTGGGAAGGGCGCTGCTGGAACAGTCCGCGCGAATCCGGGCCGGCCTTGTCGCCGTGGTCGATGTTCCGGAGCTTGGACTCCTGCATGGCGGTGGCCAGGGCAATGCTGGCAGCACGCGGGGGAAGCCCGCGCTGCACCGCCACGGCAGTGATCAGTGAAGCGTTGACGGCCTGGTCCGGGGCGAGTTCCGAGGTTCGCTCGCCAATAACGGCCCTGCAGCGCTCCGACACGAGCGTTTCGGAGCGCTGCAGGAAAAACACGGCCGAATAGACGCCGCCTGCCACCAGTGCCAGGGCCAGCACCAGTACTGCGAGGCGGCGCAGTCCGCGTCTTCGTGCCATGGAATGATCAGTTGGCGTGGAGGGCGTCGTTCAGCTCCACGGTCTGTCCCTGGCGGGGGAGGACCTCCACCGCGCCCGTGGTGGAGTTGCGGCGGAACAGCAGGTTGGGCACACCGGACAGTTCGGCTGCCTTGACGATCTTAGTGGTGTCCTCGCCCACCTCGTCCTTGGGCCCGGGCACCCGCACCCGGGTTCCGGCCGTGACGTACAGGCCGGCTTCCACCACGGAATCGTCACCGATGCTGATGCCAACACCGGAGTTTGCCCCCAGCAGCACCCGCTCGCCGATGGTGATCTTTTCCTTGCCGCCGCCGGACAGCGTGCCCATGATGGAGGCGCCGCCGCCCACGTCACTGCCGTCGCCGGTCACGACGCCCGCTGAAATGCGGCCCTCCACCATCGACGTACCCAGGGTTCCGGCGTTGAAGTTCACAAACCCTTCGTGCATCACGGTGGTTCCTTCGGCCAGGTGCGCACCCAGCCGCACCCGGTCGGCGTCGGCAATCCTTACACCGGAAGGCACAACATAGTCCACCATGCGCGGGAACTTATCGATGCCGTAGACGGTGACGGCACCGCGGCGCCGCAGCCGCGCACGGGTGAGCTCAAAGCCTTCCACGGCGGCGGGGCCGAAGTTGGTCCACACAACGTTGGGCAGCTTGCCGAAGATGCCGTCAAGGTTGATGGTGTTGGGCCGGACAAGGCGGTGCGAAAGGAGGTGCAGGCGCAGGTACGCATCGGCGGTATCGGCCGGGGCTTCATCGAGGTGGATCTGGACAAAAACCACCTTCTGCTCGGTCCCGCGGTCCTGGTCCGCCCCATTCTCGGCGATTCTTCTCAGCGACTCGTCCGCGTTCTCGACAGAACGGAGGTTCTCGGCGGCAACACCAAGCGCCGGAGCGGGAAACCAGACATCCAGGACGCTGGCGTCAGCGGTGGAAACGGTGGCCACGCCGAAGCCGTAGGCGGAGCGGTGGTCTGTGGATGCCTGCGAGGTTTCGGGCACGGCAGAAGAAGCAGTCTCAGTCATGGCCCCAGTCTATCGACGGGCGGGGACAGGGTCCGAACTAGACTGGCTTCGTGACTGCCGAAACCACACCCCAGCCTTCCACCCTGCAACTCGACCTTCGCCAGGATGTTGCCCTCCTGACCGCCGCCATCATGGACATCAACAGCGTGTCCGGAAACGAAAAGGAACTTGCGGACGCGGTTGAAGCGTCCCTGCTGGCAGTTCCCCAGCTGAGCGTGCTCCGGGACGGCGATTCAATCATCGCCCGCACCGAGCTGGGCCATCCGGAACGCGTCATCC
This sequence comes from Pseudarthrobacter sp. NCCP-2145, assembly GCF_023708005.1. Lineage (NCBI taxonomy): Bacteria > Bacillati > Actinomycetota > Actinomycetes > Micrococcales > Micrococcaceae > Pseudarthrobacter > Pseudarthrobacter sp. NCCP-2145. Next base: position 85,026 of record NZ_BRCG01000004.1, read on the forward strand.
TGGCCGGGCACCTCGACACGGTGCCGCTGCCTCTGGCCGCGGATGCGAAGGGGACCGTTCCCTCCAGCTGGGAATCGGGTGTTCCGGGGGAGGGGATCCTTTACGGCCGCGGCGCCACGGACATGAAGGGCGGCGTTGCGGTGCAGCTTGCCCTGGCGGCCACCCTGTTCGACGACGGCGCCTCGCCGAAGCGGGACGTCACCTTTGTGTTCTACGACCACGAGGAAGTGGAAGCCGTCAAAAGCGGCCTGGGCCGCCTGGTCCGCAACCACGGCCACCTGCTCCACGGTGACTTCGCCATCCTGCTGGAACCGACGGACGGCACGGTGGAGGGCGGCTGCAACGGCACCAGCAGGTTCGAAGTAACCACTGTGGGGGAGGCAGCCCACTCCGCCCGCGCCTGGATGGGCAGCAACGCCATCCACGCCGCAGCTCCGGTCCTGGCCAGGCTGGCCGGCTACCAACCGCAGACCATCACTGTGGACGGACTCGAGTACCGCGAGAGCCTCAATGCCGTGAAGATCAACGGCGGGACCGCCGGCAACGTGATTCCGGACCGGTGCGTGGTGGAAATCAACTACCGTTTCGCCCCGGACAAAAACCCCGACCAGGCCGAGGCCGTAGTGCGGGAGCTGCTGGAGGGCTTCGAGGTGGTCCGCACCGATGCTGCCGCCGGTGCCAGGCCCGGCCTGCACCACCCGGCCGCCGCCTCCTTCGTCGCCGCAGTCGGCGCCGAGCCCAAGCCAAAATACGGCTGGACCGACGTCGCACGCTTCAGTGAACTTGGCATACCGGCGGTGAACTTCGGGCCGGGTGATGCCCTGCTGGCACACAAGGACAACGAACATGTGCACGCAGACGCCATCCGCACCTGCCTGGCGGCCCTGCGGACGTGGCTGGCAACCTGAACCTAAAAAACGATGGCCCGGACCACAAGGTCCGGGCCATCGTCGTTAAGCGAGAACTATCAGGGAACGGCTGCTTCGGCGGCTTCGGGTTCGGCCTTGGCCACGCCGCCGGCCGCCTTCTTGGACCCGCGACGCTCGATCCATACCGCGATCCTCGAAACGAGGATGTTGATCGCGATGTAGATGGCTGCCGCCACGAAGAAGATCGGGAACAGGAACTGGGTTCCCAGGAAGTCAGCCATCACCTGCACGGCGCGCAGTAGCTCGCCGTACGCCACGATGTAGCCGAGCGAGGTGTCCTTGAGGAGCACCACCATCTGCGCCACCAGGGACGGCATCATGCGCCGGATCGCCTGCGGCAGCTCGATCAGCATGCGCGACTTGAAGCTGGTGAGGCCGATCGCAAGCCCGGCCTCGCGCTGGCCCTTGGGCAGCGACTGGATGCCGGCGCGGATGATCTCTGCAAACACTGCCGAGTTGTACAGCACCAGGCCGGTGACAACAGCAATGAAGGGCGAGGTGCCGAAGCCGAGCAGGACGAACAGCATCATGAGGACTACCGGCATGCCGCGGAGGAACTCCAGCACCACGCGGGTGGGGATCCGGATGAAGGCGGCATCGGAGATGCGGAGCAGGCAGAGCAGCAGGCCCAAGGGGAACGCGATGACAGCCGCGAGGGCTGCCGCGCTGAGGGTTGCGCCCAGGCCGTTGCCCAGGAGCGTCCACACATCGGCCCGGGTGAAGATCTGCCAGCGGCGCCCTTCGAAGATGCCCTGCTGCGCGAACGTCATGATGATCCAGGCCAGCAGGCCCAGGATCAGCAGCGAACCCACGATGGATCCGATCAGGGAGATGCGCCGGGCCTTGGGGCCTGGAACGTCGTAGAGGACTGAGCTCATCGGGCAATCGCCACCTTTCGTTCCACCGTACTGGCCAGGATGCCCAGCGGAACGGTGAGGAGCAGATAGAAGAACGCAACGCCGAGCAGCACGGGGATGACGGCGTCACCGTTGGCGTTTGCCAGCTGGCGGCCGTAACCGAACAGTTCGAGGACAAAGAACGCGCCGGCAACCGAGGAGTTCTTGACCAGGGCGATCAGAATATTGATGAGCGGCGGGACCACCGTCCGCAGGGCCTGGGGCAGGATGATGAGGTTCAGGACCTGCCCGAAGTTCATGCCGATGCTGCGGGCAGCTTCAGCCTGGCCCACCGGGACGCTGTTGACACCTGAGCGGACAGCTTCGGCGATGAACGCTGCGGTGTAGGTACTCAAGGCAATGATGGCGGCGACTTCGAACTGCTCGAATTTGACGCCGAGCCGGGGAAGGACAATAGCCGCGAAGAAGAAGGCGATGGTCAGGGGAGTGTTCCGGAGGACCTCCACGTAGACCGTGCTGAAGCCGCGGAGCGCTGCCACCGGGGAGACCCTGGCTGCCGCGAGCAGTGTGCCGAGTACCAGCGCGATGACGCCGGAAACGGCGGAGAGGAAAAGTGTGCGGAGAAAACCGTTCCAGTACAGGGGAAGGTTTTCAAGAATGACGTCCATAGGATCCTTCGGATGTGGGCGTGGACGGGAGCGGAGAGGCCGGTTGCCGGGGCCACGGAGCAGCCCCGGCAACCACTGAGGTTACTTAGTAACGGTCAATCTCGGGCAGCTCCGGGGCAGTCTTGATGACTGAGCCCGCAGTGGCTTCCCAGGCCTTCTTGTAGGACCCGTCTTCTTCGAAGGATTCCAGCTGGTCGTTGATCCAGTTGCGGAACTCGGTGTCGTCCTTCTTCAGGCCGATGCCGTAGGGCTCCTTGGTGAACGTCTCGTCGGAGGCGAGCTTGAAGGCGTCCGGTTCCTTGTCCACGAAGCCGGCCAGGATCACGTTGTCCGTGGTGACGGCTTCCACCTGCTTGTTGCGCAGCGGCTCAAGGCAGGCCGAGTAGGTTGCGGCCGGAACGAGTTCCGCGCCGTACTGGTCCACGATGGTGGCTGCGGGGGTGGAACCCGTCACGGAGCAGACCTTCTTGCCCTTGACGTCCTCGGGGGTCTTGATGGTGTCGTTGTCCTTGTTGACCATCAGCGCCTGGCCGGCCTCGTAGTACGGGCCCGCGAAGCTGACAACCTGCTTGCGCTTGTCATTGATGGTGTAGGTGGCGATGACCAGGTCAACCTTGCCCTGTTCGATGAACGGCTCGCGGTTGGCAGACACGGTCTCGGACCACTCGATCTTGTCAGCAGGGATGCCCAGCTTCGCGGCGATCAGCTTGCCGATTTCGACATCGAATCCAACCGGCTTGCCGTCGAGGCCCACCTGTCCGAAGAGCGGCTGGTCGTACTTGGTGCCGATCTTGATGGTGCCGGCCGAGGCGAGCTTTTCCATGGTGGTGCCGGCAGCGAACGTGGGCTCTGCAGCAACCGAGGGATCGCCCCCGGCGTCGGTGCCGCCACCGCCGCAGGCGCTCAGGGACAGGGCGAGGGCGGCTGTAGCCGCCACGAAGAATGACTTCCGCCGGGTCATAAATGCCTTCATGACATTCCTTTCATTGAGGCCGTGGGTCACGGCCTGGGTGCGAACTTGGAGTATTGGTTCGGGTGGATCAGTGGGTGAGGAGCTTGGAGAGGAAGTCCTTGGCGCGGTCGCTCTTCGGGTTGGTGAAGAACTCCTCCGGGGTGGCGTCCTCGACGATCTGGCCGTCCGCCATGAAGACGACGCGGTCCGCGGCCTTGCGGGCGAAGCCCATCTCGTGGGTGACCACGATCATGGTCATGCCCTCCTTGGCCAGCTGGATCATGACGTCCAGGACCTCGTTGATCATTTCCGGGTCGAGCGCCGAGGTGGGCTCGTCGAAAAGCATGACCTTGGGCTTCATGGCCAGCGCGCGGGCGATCGCGACGCGCTGCTGCTGGCCGCCGGACAGCTGTGCCGGGAGCTTCGGGGCCTGATGCCCCACGCCAACGCGTTCAAGGAGCGCCATTGCGTCCTTGTCCGCTGTTGCTTTGGGGACGCCCTTGACCTTGATGGGCCCAAGGGTCACGTTTTCGAGGATGGTTTTGTGGGCGAAGAGGTTGAACGACTGGAAGACCATTCCGACGTCGGCACGCAGCTGCGCCAGCTCCTTGCCTTCCTCGGGGAGGACCTTGCCATCGATGCTGATGGTCCCGCCTTCGATGGTTTCCAGGCGGTTGATGGCGCGGCAAAGGGTGGACTTACCGGAGCCCGAAGGCCCGATGACCACAACAACCTCGCCCTTGCGGACCTGGAGGTTGATGTCCTTCAGAACGTGCAGCTGGCCGTAATGCTTGTTTACGGCGTTCAGGGAGACGAGGGCATCGCCGGGCACATGAGTAGTCATAGGAAGAATCTAGCGAACAACACCGGCTTATGACGCTAATCACCCCATGTTCCTGCGGATCGTGATTCAAGAGATACCTCCCGCGGGCAGGTTAGCCTAGGGGAATGAGCATCAGTGCAGATCCGGCAAGAAATTCCCAGCCACGCCGCAAGGGGCCCCTTGAGCTGCGCCGCAAACAGGCGGCCGTGGAGATGTCGGACCAGCATCTGCTCGACACCAAGGGCCCCGGGCAGTTCGTCCACACGGATCCCTGGCGGGTCCTGCGCATCCAGAGCGAGTTCGTGGAAGGGTTCGGTGCCCTGGCGGATATCGGGAAAGCCGTGAGCGTCTTCGGTTCAGCACGCACCAAGCCCGGCAGCCCCTACTACGAGATGGGCGTGGAAGTGGGGCGGAAACTGGCGGAGGCCGGCGTCGCCGTCATCACCGGCGGCGGTCCCGGCTCCATGGAGGCTGCCAACCGCGGCACCGTGGAAGGCAACGGTGTATCCGTGGGCCTGGGGATCGAGCTGCCGTTCGAACAGGGCCTGAACCAGTGGGTGGACCTGGGCATCAACTTCCGGTACTTCTTCGCCCGCAAGACCATGTTCGTCAAGTACGCCCAGGGGTTCATCGTCCTGCCCGGCGGGCTGGGAACACTCGACGAGCTGTTCGAGGCCATGGTGCTGGTCCAGACGCGCAAGGTCACATCGTTCCCGATCGTCCTCCTCGGCGTCGATTTCTGGGGCCCGATGATCGAGTGGATCAGGGGCACGCTGGTTGCCGAAGGCATGGTGTCCGAGAAGGACCTGGACCTGATCCAGGTGGTTGACGATCCCGCCGAAGCCGTGGACCGAGTGCTCCACGGGGCCGTTACGCCCTCCTTCAAGGGAGAGCAGCGGCCGGAGTAGCCGGTCCCGCCCCGGGTGTCCGGACTGGCAGCAGCCGCCCGGTCTGGCACGATGGAACGGTGAGTTTCTTTCTGGTTTTCCTGGCCATCGGGTTGGTCGGGGCGGTGTTCTGGGTCGGCCTCGGGCGGCGTGCCGGCAGGACAGGCAACGGTCCGTTGCCTGTCCTGCTCGACGGCGGCTTCGAGCAGCCGCCTGCCAACCTTCCCCCTGTCCTGCTGCCGGCCCAGGCCGCACCGGAGGATGTGGACCGTGTGCGGTTCTCCCTTGGCCTCCGCGGCTACAGGATGGACCAGGTGGACCAGGTCCTGGATGACTTGCGGGACCAGCTCGCCTCCAAACAGGACGAGATTGACGGCTTGCGGGCTGAGCTGCTGGCCCTGCAGGAAGCCCGCGCCACGGAACCCGGCGGGACCGCGCCGCCTGCAAAGAACACGCCGTGAGTACAGAGGCGCGGCGCCGCGCAGGCCTGCTCCCGTCGCTCCAAGGGCTGGCGGGGCAGGCGGGAACAGCACTCCGGGGCTGGCCGTGGTGGCTTCAGGTCACCGCCATCTACCTGGCCGCCCGCCTTGTCAGCGCCGGAATCTTCATGGCCGCTGCGCTCCACCAGGGCCCCAATCCCTGGTTTCCGGCGAAGCCTGACTACTGGAATTTCATCAACATCTGGGACGCGCGCTGGTACGCCCAGGTGATTGCCGGGGGCTACCCCTCCGTGCTGCCGACTGACGCCGCGGGCAACGTGCAGGAAAACACGTGGGCCTTCTATCCGTTGTTTCCCGCGTTGGCCGGGGGGCTCAGCGGACTCACCGGCATGGCTCCCGCGGCGGCCCTGACGCTCATCGCCATGCTTGCGGGCTGGGGAGCGGCGCTGGTTGTCTACGTTCTGTTCCGGCACAAGGCCTCCCACGCCCCGGCGCTGTGGGGCGTAACGTTCTTCGCCACCTTCCCCGTGGCTGCTGTCCTGCAGGTGCCGTACGCCGAACCGCTGTCCCTGCTGCTCCTCGCGGCAGCGTTGCTGCTGGTGGTCCGCAGGCAGTACCTCTGGGCAATACCCGTGGTGGTGCTCCTGTGCCTGTCCCGGCCGGTAGGTGTTCCCTTTGCGGCCATGCTGGGGCTGCTCCTCCTGCACCGCCTGTGGGCGCGGTTCCGCAACGCGGCCTCCGGCGCCGGGACGCGGGAAGGACCCCATTCCAACCGTGACCTTGCGGCCCTTGCCGTCCTCACCGGCGTCGGAGGCGCGATGGCGCTTGCCTGGCCCGCGGCGGCGTGGGCGGCAACCGGGGACATCCAGGCTTACACAAAAACCGAAACAGTATGGCGCGGCCATGACCTGGTGCCGTTCAAGCCCTGGTTCGACACCGGCATCAACCTTTTCGGGCCGGTGCTGGGAGTGCTGGCGCCCTTCATTTTCGTGGCCCTCTTCGCCGCCATGCTCTTCCTTCCCCCCGTCCGGCAGATCGGCGTCGAACTCCGCCTGTGGTGTGCTTGCTACATGGCGTACCTGGTGGCGTTCCTGCACCCGCAGACCAGTACGTTCCGCATGCTGCTGCCGCTGTTTCCGCTGGCGCTGGCAGCTGCACTGGCCTCCAGGTCGCGTGCTTACCGGGGGACGGTTGTCCTCATGTTCCTGCTGCTGCAGATTGTCTGGATTGTGTGGCTGTGGGCCTGGGCGCAATTGCCCGGCGGCGGGGATTATCCGCCCTAGTCTTTGGGGCCTTCGTGCAGGTCAGGGCTGAAATACCACCACGCGGTAAATGTCCATCGATTAGCTACGTGCGGGTAATTCCGCGATAATAGTAAGTAAGCAAGGACAAAAAGCATTCAGAATACGCGCAGCCCGGGCGGTGTCCAACCACTCCGCCGTGGCAGCTTGATCTACATGCGGACACAGCCCGCCCGGGCTGATCAGTCCTGGGACTAAATGGAGGGGAATTCCTCATGGCGGCTATGAAACCACGCACCGGCGACGGCCCAATGGAAGTCACCAAGGAGGGCCGCAGCCTGATCATGCGCGTCCCGCTCGAAGGCGGCGGGCGACTGGTGGTCGAGCTGAACGCTGCTGAGGCAGCCAACCTCAAGGAATGCCTGGTCGGCGTTACCGAATAATCGTGAAAAGGCAGGGCCCGCAGCAGCAGCTGCGGGCCCTGCCTTTTTCGGCGGCCTACTTCTTGACTGCCACCAGCAGGCCGTCGCCGGTGGGAAGCATGGCCGAAGCCAGCCTGTCGTCGTCGCGTATGGCTTTGCCCACCTGGCGCAGGACTACGGTGGTGGTCTCGCGGCTGGCGGGGTTGGCCACCTTGTCCTTGTCGAGTGCGTCGTTCACGATCAGCAGCCCTGCGGGCTTCAGCAGACGGATGGCCTGTTCCACATATCCGGGCAGCCCGGGCTTGTCGGCGTCAATGAACACCAGGTCGTAGGCGCGGTCCGTCAGCCGCGGGAGGACGTCGCCCGCCCTTCCGGAAATGGTCCGGGTGCGGTTGGCGGGGCTGCCGGCCTCGGAGAATGCCTCGCGCGCGGCGCGGAGGTGTTCGACGTCGACGTCGATGGTGGTGAGGACGGACTGGGGGCCGAGGCCGCGGAGCAGGCACACACCTGAAACTCCCGCTCCGGTCCCGATCTCGACGGCGGTCTGGGCTTTGGATGCGGCAGCCAGCACGGTGAGGACTGCTCCCACTCCCGGGCCAATGGGCGTCACACCGAGCTCGAAGGAGCGCTCCCTGGCCCGAAGCATGACCTCATCCTCAGCAGGAAGATCTTCTGCATAGGACCAGCTGGTGGACTTGTCGGCGCTCATGGGTTTCGCTTTCTGGGCGGCAGGGAATGTCCTCTACAGCCTACTGTGTCCCGTGGCAACGGCAGGGGAGGCAGGCGGTTGCGCCTATGGCTGAACTTTTCCACAATCAGGAAATTCCCAGACAAGTTTGAAATGATTAATATCCGCTCATCCAAAAGGTGACCGGCGCCGAATCAGAGATGTCAACACTATCCGGGCGTTAGTATTCCACGAGGGGAGTGGACGATGTCATCTTCAGTTGTGGCACCTGTCCCTGCAACAAACCATCCTGAGGCTGAGTGGGTACGTCCCACCTGGGAAGAAGTGGTCACCAACCACTCGGCGAAGGTCTACCGGCTTGCCTACCGCCTGACGGGCAACAAGTACGACGCCGAGGACCTCACCCAGGAGGTGTTTGTCCGCGTCTTCCGCTCGCTGGAGAACTTCAAGCCGGGCACGCTGGACGGCTGGCTGCACCGGATTACCACGAACCTCTTCCTGGACCAGGCGCGGCGCAAAACCCGGATCAGGTTCGATGCCCTCGCCGAGGATGCCGAGTCGAGGCTTCCCGGCCGCGAACCGGGTCCGGAACAGAGCTTTGAGCTCAACAACCTGGACGTGGACGTGCAGGCTGCGCTGGAGGAACTTCCGCCGGACTTCCGCGCCGCCGTCGTCCTCTGCGACCTCGAAGGCCTGTCCTACGACGAAGTGGCGGAAGCGCTGGGCGTCAAGCTGGGTACTGTCCGCTCACGGATCCACCGCGGACGGACCATGCTGAGGGAGAAGCTGGCGCACCGGGACCCTCGTCCCCAGCAGGCGCGCCGCAAACTGTCCATGCCGCGTATCGCCGGCATCCTCTGAACGGCGCATGAGGTCCCGGACCCCATTCGGACGCAGGCACCAGCGCACCCGCAGCCACCTCCAGTCCTGCCACGAATGCTCTGCAGCGTTGCGGCGGGAACGCCAGTACCTGGAGCGGCTCCGCGATGCCCCCATCCCGCCCGCCAGCGATGACCTGACGGCCCGCCTGCTGGCACGGACGCAGGAACTCGCCGCCGCGCCTCCGGGTCCCACCCGGCGGCCCGCATCACCGGGGACGGCTGTCCGGGTCCTGGCCATGGCTGCCGGTGGCAGCACGGCTGCGGTGGCGGTCCTGGCTGCGGGTGCCTTCGCGGCTGCAGGGGACCCCCTGCCCGGGGAGGCCACAGGAAACGCTGCCAATTTCTCGCAGGTCTCGTCCCGGACGCCGGCGGACGGCAGGCAGCTCAACGCTGAACAGCTCACGCGGCTGCGCTCCGAAGGCTGGGCCTGTCCGGAACTGGAAGCAATGGGCTTCCACCTTGAATCGGCAAAAGCCACGGTGTTCAACGGGCAGCCGGCGGTTGAGCTGAGGCTAACCGACGGGGCACACTACGCCACAGTCACTGAACAGCGGCTCCCCGCACAGGAGGGTGACGGCCAAAATCCTGGCGGACAGGCGGGCGCTGTGGACCGGGAAGCCGCAGCAGCCGGCAACAACCTGAGTGTGTGGCAGTCTTCACCATGGTCGGTCACGTACCGGACGCAGGGCCACAGCTTTACCTACGAGTCCAACTTGCCGGCGGAGCGGGCCGACGATGCCGTCCCCATCCTGCAGCGCCTTGGCAGCAGGGCCGAAGAAGGTGTTGCCGCCGGTACCCCTCCTTCCGCGGAAGCGGGAGGGGAACCGCTCACGACGCGGCTGCAGCGCGGGGCCAACCGCATCGTGGCCTTTTTCGTCCCGTAGCGCAGGCAGTTCTCCCGGGCCCCGGGTTGAAATCGTCACTGGCAGCCCGGAGAGGGTAATCTTCCTAAAGTGTTTGGAATCAACGGCCCGGAGTTCTTTCTTCTGCTGATCATTGGCGTTCTGGTGATCGGCCCCCAGCGGCTGCCCGAATACACCCAGAAGCTGGCGAACCTGGTCAAGGAAGTCCGGCGCATGGCGTCCGGTGCCCGCGAGCAGATCAAGGAAGAAGTGGGCATCGACATCGATGATGTCGACTGGAAGAAATACGATCCCCGGCAGTACGACCCCCGGCGCATCATCAAAGAGGCGCTCCTCGACGACGACTCCAAACCCGTCAGCGCCGGCGGTCCGGCCGCCGTGGCCGCAGTTTCCGGGGCCGCCGCCGTGGCAGCCGACGCCGCGCCCAGGCGGCCGGAACGGGTGCTCCAGTCGCTGCCGCCGGGCGAGGCCGCACCCTTCGACACCGAGGCCACGTAGCAGCGCCTGCCCGCAGCAGTTTCCGGACAGGTGCTCCTGGCTGCATCCTGCCAGGCTGGCGGCTCAGCGCGGCTGAAGCCCCAGTTTCATCCCGGCCAGTCCACGGGGTTTTGCCGCCAGTTGTCCGGCGATACCTGACAGTGCGGCCGCCGCCGGTGTGCCGGCCTGGCCGAGGACGATCGGCACGCCGGTGTCCCCGCCTTCACGCAGCTGGATGTCCAGCGGAATCTGGCCTAGGAGCGGCACTTCTGCCCCCACCGTTGCCGTCAGCCGCTCGGCGAGGACCTGCCCGCCGCCGCTGCCGAACAATTCCATCCTGCCGCCGTCGGGCATTTCCAGGTAGGACATGTTCTCGATGACCCCCGCCACCTTCTGGCCCGTTTGCGTGGCGATGGCCCCGGCGCGCTCGGCGACGTCGGCGGCGGCAGCCTGCGGCGTGGTGACCACCAGGATTTCCGCCTTGGGCAGCAGCTGGGCCACGGAGATCGCGATGTCACCGGTGCCGGGCGGCAGGTCGAGGAACAGGGCGTCGAGGTCGCCAAAATAGACGTCGGTGAGGAACTGTTCCAGCGCGCGGTGCAGCATGGGTCCGCGCCAGGCCACAGGCTGGTTGCCGCTGACGAACATCCCGATGGAGATCACCTTCACCCCGTAGGCGACCGGGGGAAGGATCATGTCGTCCACCCGGGTGGGCTGCTGCGTGATGCCCATCAGGCCCGGGACGGAGAAGCCATAGACATCCGCGTCCACGATGCCGACGCGCAGGCCCTGGGCTGCAAGGGCACAGGCCAAATTGACGGTCACCGAGGACTTCCCGACCCCGCCCTTGCCGCTGGCGACGGCGTAGACCCGGGTCAGGGAACCTGGCTCGTTGAAGGGGATGCCGCGCTGGCCCCCCTTGCCGCGGAGCAGTTCCTTGAGGGCATCGCGCTGTTCCTGGGTCATCACCTTGAGTTCAACGTCGACGGCGGCCACTCCCGGAACTGCCAGCAGCGCGTTCGTGGCATCCGTGGTGATGGTGTCCCGCAGGGGGCAGCCGGCGATGGTGAGCAGGACTGCCAGGCTGGCCCTGCCGGCGTCGTCCACGGCGACAGACTCCACCATGCCCAGTTCGGTGATGGGGCGGCGGAGCTCGGGGTCGATGACCGTGGCCAGGGCAGCGTTGACTGCCTCAGCCAACGCCGTGTTGGCAATGGGTTCGCTCATTAACGGTCCTGGGTGGAATGGCCGGGCTTGACCCGGGGGATCTGCTGGGTGCGGGGGTTCCGTTGCCGGTCGCGCTGTTCCTTGAGTTTTTCCTTGACCTTGTCGCGGGGGGATTCGTGCTGCCCCTGCCCGGAGGGATCGTGGGTCCGGAGCTCCTCCTGGGCCTCCAGCATGTCCTCAAGCAGCGAACGGAGCTCGGCACGGACGTAGTCACGCGTGGCAACCTCGCGCAGCGCAATCCGCAGGGATGCGAGTTCCCGGGTGAGGTACTCGGTGTCGGACAGGTTGCGCTCGGCGCGCTGGCGGTCCTGCTGGAGCGAGACGCGGTCGCGGTCGTCCTGCCGGTTCTGGGCGAGCAGCAGAAGGGGTGCGGCGTAGGAGGCCTGCAGGGACAGCATCAGCGTCAGCAGGGTGAAACCAAGCGCGCGGGAATCGAACTGCCACTCGAGCGGCGCCCAGGTGTTCCACGCCAGCCAGATGACCACGAAGACCGTCATGTAGACCAGGAACTGCGGGGTGCCCATGAAGCGGGCAAAGCCCTCCGTGGCGTGGCCGAAGGCATCGGGATCCGGGGAAAACTTGGGCAGGATCCGCTGGCGGCCGCTCAGGGGTGTGTCCAGGCTGCCTTTGTCGGCCGTCTTCCTGGCGGGCGTCCGCTGGTTCGGATTTTTTGGTGCGCTGCTCTCAGCCAATACGGCCACCCAGCCTTCTTATCGGGGCTTCGCCGTCATGGGCGCGCCAGTCATCCGGCAACAGATGATCCAAAACGTCATCAACAGTCACCGCCCCCACAAGCCGGCCGGCGTCGTTGACCACGGGGAGGGAGTTCAAATTGTAGGTCGCCAGCGTGCGTGCCACTTCGCTGATGTGTGCCTGGTCCGACAGCGGTTCGAGGTTCTTGTCCACCAGGTTGCCGAGCGGTTCGAACGGCGGGAACCGGAGCAGCTGCTGGATGTGGACCACACCCAGGAAGCGGCCGGTCGGCGTTTCCAGCGGCGGCCTGGCGATGAAGATGGAGGAGGCAAGCGCCGGGGAGAGTTCCTCCCGGCGCACGTGGGCCAGCGCCTCGGCAACCGTGGCCTCGGGAGGAAGGATCACCGGGACGGGGGTCATGAGCCCGCCGGCGGTGTCCTCGTCGTACTCCAGCAGGCGCCGGACGTCCTCGGCGCCCTCCGGCTCCATCAGCTGGAGCAGCTCCTCCGCCTGGGCAGAGGGGAGCTCGCCAAGGAGGTCGGCGGCGTCGTCGGGATCCATTTCCTCCAGCACGTCGGCTGCGCGCTGCACGTCAAGGGCGGAGAGGATCTCCACCTGGTCATCTTCCGGGAGCTCCTGGAGGACGTCGGCCAGCCGTTGGTCCTGCAGCTCGCTGGCCACCTCGAAACGGCGTTTGTCGCTCATTTCCTGCAGTGCTTCTGCGAAGTCTGCCGGCTTGAGGTCCTCATGGTTGGCCACGAACTGGGTGGCCGCCTGCGGCTCCGTGCGCGGACCCTGGAGGGCGTCGGCCCAGTCGATGATCAGGGTTTCGTTGCGGCGGAGCCGGCTGAGCGGGGAAAGGGAATGGCCCCGCCGGACAAAGAGCTTGCTGACGAACCAGTCCCGCGAGCGGTGCTGGTCCATGGCGATGTCCTCGATGGTGGCGTCGCCGCTGCCGTCCCGCAGGGTGACGCGGCGGTCGAACATCTCGGCCACCACCAGCGTCTCGGCGCCGCGCTGCTCGAAGCGGCGCAGGTTCACCAGCCCGGTGCAGATGATCTGGGTCTGGTCGATGGAGGTAATGCGCGTCATGGGCACGAAGACGCGCTTCTTGCCGGGAACTTCGACGACGATGCCCACCACGTGCGGTGCGCCCTGCGTTCCCCGGGACAGCACAACAACATCGCGCAGCCGGCCCAGCCGGTCGCCCAGCGGGTCGAAGACGTCGAGGCCCAAAAGGCGCGCCACGAAGACGCGGGTAGGAGTTGTGCTCACTCCTACAGGCTACCGAGTCTGCTCTCTTTTAGCTGAATTTACAGGCAGCACACATGCTCATGGGCAAGAATGGGGGTATGGCAAACATATTTGGTGCTCCCAAGGCCGGCGGGCCCGGCGGAATGGATGAAGCCCGGGCCGTTCCCACCGGCGATACCGTGGGTTCCTACACGTCCTACCTGGATGCCCAGAAGGCTGTGGACTACCTTGCGGACCAGCAGTTCCCCGTCCACATGGTGTCCATCGTGGGCAACGAGCTGAAGATGGTGGAGCGGGTAACCGGCCGCCTGAGCTACCCCAGGGTGGCGCTTTCCGGAGCACTGAGCGGCATGTGGTTCGGCCTGTTCGTGGGTGTCATGCTGTCCTTCTTCGCACCGTCACCGGGGTACTTCTCCATTCTTACCTCGGTACTGATGGGTGCAGCGTTCTTTATGCTCTTCGGCATCGTCACCTATGCCATGCAGCGCGGCAAGCGCGACTTCACCTCCACCAACCAGGTGGTGGCCACCAGCTACGACGTCGTGGTGTCGCCGGAGGCTGCCCACGAGGCACGGCGGCTGCTCCAGCAGCTGCCGATGACCCGCTCGGATGCGGCCGCCGGCGGTGGCCCCTACACCCAGCGCGACTACCACAGCCAGCCCTACCAGCAGAACCAGCCCGGCCAGGGTCCGGTCCGTCCCTCAGGCTGGAGCGATCCTTACGGGCAGCAGTCGTCCGGGTCGTCGGCCCAGGCACATCCTGTCCAGGAGGACCAGGGCCAGCCTGCTGCCGCGCCGCAAGAGCAGCCAGCCCCGGCCCGGACCGTACGGTACCCGGACCTGCCGGATGGCCGGCCGCAGTATGGCGTCCGGCTGCCGCAGGCCCCCGCCGCCGGCACCGGGCACCCCGAGGGCGGCCAGCAGCAGCCCACGCAGGGGGAGCGGGTTGACGGCCAGCAGGACGCGCCCGGGCACGCTCCTGAGCAGCACCCGGGCGAGCCGCGGCAATAGCCCGCAGCGGCCTGGCAGGCAAACAACAGCGGGGCTGCCGGAACACTTGTTCCGGCAGCCCCGCTTTTTTGTTTATTCAGCAGGTTGGCAGGCGGCGGCGTCAATAACAGCCCCCACAACCGCGGGCTGCTGGCTAGGCTTCCTGGGCCCCGTCCGCTTCACGGTAAATGCCCGCCATCCAGTCCTGCACGTCCTCGGCCTTGCGCGGCAGGGCGGCGCTCAGGTTGACCGGGCCGTCGGCGGTCATCAGGACGTCATCCTCAATCCTGACGCCGATTCCCCGGTACTCCTCCGGGATCGCCAGGTCCTCGGCCTTGAAGTACAGGCCGGGTTCGATGGTGAAGACCATCCCTTCGGTGAGGATGCCGTCCAGGTAGAGTTCCCGTTTGGCCTGGGCGCAGTCATGGACGTCCAGCCCCAGGTGGTGGCTGGTGCCGTGCGGCATCCACCGGCGGTGCTGCTGGCCCTCGGGACTGATGGCCTCCTCCACCGTCACCGGCAGGAGCCCCCACTCCGCAAGCCGCTCGGCAAGCACTGTGGTGGCCGCGGTGTGGATGTCGCGGAACTTCGCCCCGGGCTGTGCTGCGGCAAACCCGGCGTCGGCCGCATCGAGCACGGCTTCGTACACTTTGCGCTGGATGTCGGTGAACACGCCGCTGGCGGGGAGGGTGCGGGTGATGTCCGCCGTGTACAGGGAATCGGCTTCCACGCCGGCGTCCAGCAGGAGGAGTTCTCCGGCGTGGATCTTCCCCGTATTGCGGGTCCAGTGCAGCACTGTGGCGTTGTTGCCGGAGGCCGCGATGGTGTCGTATCCCAGTTCGTTGCCCACCTCGCGTGCCCGGGCGAAGAAGGCTCCTTCCACCACGCGCTCACCGCGGGCGTGCGTGAGGGCGCGAGGCAGGACTTTTACGACTTCCTCGAACCCTTCAACGGTGGCAGCCACCGCGAGCTTCATTTGCCCGATCTCCCAGTCGTCCTTGAGGAGGCGCAGTTCGGAGAGGGCTTCGCTCAGCTTTTCGTCCAGGGCATCGAGGACGGCGAGGTCCAGGTTGTCCGGGTCCTTCGCCGTGTTGTAGCGGGCGGTGTCCACCAGCGCGTCGATGTTCTCGTCCACCTTGCGGACCAGGCGGATGGAGATGCCGCCGATTTCGGGGGCGCCCACGTCCTTGGTGATGGCTGTCTCCAGCTGGTCGATATGTGCCGTTGCCAGGCCAAGGCGTGACTCGAACTCCGCGAGGGTGGGACGGGCGCCGATCCAGAACTCGCCGGCCCGGGAGTCTGCGTAGAACTGCTCCGTGTCCCGCCCGGCCAGCGGCCGGAAGTAGAGCGTTGCCCGGTGGTGGCCGCCGTCGTCGCCCTTTCCTTCCCCGACGGGTTCAAGGATCAGGACGGCGTCAGGCTCGTGGTCGAGGCCGAGCCCGGTGAGGTGCGCGAATCCGGAGTGGGGGCGGAAGCGGTAGTCGCAGTCGTTGGAGCGGACTTTCAGCGGGCCGGCGGGGATCACCAGGCGTTCGCCCTTGAACTGTCCGGAGATTGCCTTGCGCCGGGCCGAGGCGTAGCCGGCTACGGCGTCACGTGCCGGGAGCTCCTGGCTGGCGGGCGCCCAGTTGCCGGCCATGAAGGCCTTGAACGCGTCGGAACTGGGCCGCTGCGAGCGGTTGTTGACGCGCTCCTCCAACGGCTGGGAAGCAGAGGTAGGGGTGTTTTCGGCATCTTTCACCGCACCATCGTCTCACCAGCTCCCCGGCTGCGCGAACAGGCGGAGCCGGTGCCGGCGGGACGGGAACGCGGGAGTTGCGGCCGGCCATACACAGGGTGAACGCCGGGTCAACTAGTCTGGACAGGTGAGGATCGACCTGCATGCCCACTCCAATGTCTCGGACGGCACCGAGAATCCCGCAGACGTCATGGCTTCCGCGGCCCGCGCCGGCCTGGACGTCATAGCGCTGACGGACCACGATTCCACGGCCGGCTGGGACGAGGCTTCTGCTGCAGCCGTTGAACACGGAGTGGCCCTGGTCCCCGGGATGGAGGTTTCCTGCCGGACAGAGGAGGGCATCAGCGTCCACCTCCTGAGCTATCTGCACGACCCGAAGCATCCGGGACTGCTGGAAGAAATCACCAAAGCCAAGGACGCGCGGCATACCCGTGCCGAGCGGATGGTCACCCTGCTTGCTGAGGACTACCCCCTCACCTGGGACGACGTCATCCACCATGTCGCCCCCGGCGCAACCCTCGGCCGCCCCCACATCGCGGACGCCCTCGTGGCGGCCGGGGTGGTGGAGGACCGCTCCGAGGCCTTTGCCTCCATCCTCACCTCACGCTCGCGCTACTTCATCCAGCACTACGCACCCGCGCCGGCCATCGCCGTCGAACTGGTCCGTGCCGCCGGCGGGGTCCCCGTCTTCGCCCACCCCGTGGCGTCCTCCCGCGGCAGGATCGTAGGCGAGCGGGTGTACCAGGAGATGATCGACGCCGGCCTGGCGGGCCTGGAAATCAACCACCGTGACAATCCGGAGGAGGGACGCCGGTTCCTGCGGCGGCTCGCCGGCAGGCACGACCTCCTGATTACCGGATCATCGGACTACCACGGCACCGGCAAACCGAACCTGCTGGGGGAGAACCTCACCGAGCCGGACGTCCTGGCGCGGATCGAGGAAATGGGGACAGGGACCGCTGTCGTCCGTCCCTGATCACGGCAACCAGGTAGCAGCACATGTCGTTTTGGAGTCCCAAACCGACATGTGCTGCTACCTAGTTGGGCGGGAACGCGGTGAACTCCGCGTGGGCACCCAGGCGTCGGGCCATGATGTCGATGGCCGGCTGGTTCTGGTCCACACACACAAACCTGCGGTCCATCTTCGCGGCCACCGCACCCAGGGTTCCGGAACCGGCGAAGAAGTCCAGGCACCAGTCACCGGGCCGGCTGGACGCCGCCACCACGCGGCGGATGAGGCCCTCCGGCTTTTGGGTGGGATACCCGGTCTTTTCCTTGCCGGTGGGCGAGACGATGGTGTGCCACCAGACGTCGGTGGGCAGTTTGCCCAATTCGCGTTTGGCTGGCGTGACAAGGCCCGGTGCCATGTAGGGTTCGCGGTCCACCTCGGCGCTGTCGAAGTGGTACTTCGAGGGATTCTTCACGTACACCAGGATGTTGTCGTGCTTGGTGGGCCAGCGGTTCTTGGCCCGGGCGCCGTAGTCATAGGCCCAGATGATCTCGTTCAGGAAGCATTCACGGCCGAAGATCGCATCCAGCATCACCTTGGCGTAGTGCACCTCGCGGTAGTCGAGGTGCAGGTACAGGGTGCCGTCCTCCGCCAGCAGCCGCCACGCCTCCACGAGCCGCGGCTCCAGGAAGGACCAGTAGTCGCTGAAGGCGTCGTCGTAGCGGTGAAGCGCGCCCTTGATGGTGTCGTAGGAGCGCCCCTTGAAGCCGACGCGGTCGCCGGTGCCGTCCGCGTTGACCACCATGGTGGTCTGCTGGCGCCGCTGGGCCCGGCCCGTGTTGAACGGGGGGTCCACGTAGATAAGTGTGAAGGCGCCGTCCGGCAGCGAGGGGAGGAAGTCCGCGTTGTCCGCGTGGACCACCAGGCTGCTGCCGTCCGGCGCCCAGACAGTGTCAGTCATGAAGGGGGTTAGGCCTCGGTGCTGCCGGACTGTGCGGCGTTTCCGCCGCCCACCACTTCACCGTTGCGGCGCCGGGTGCGGGTGCGGGGGCGCCGGGTGCGTGAGGGCTGCTCGGCCTCGGTCGCTGCCGGAGCGTCACCGGCGCCAGCGGGGGCTGCGGCGGCATCGGGAGTACGACGGCGGCGCTCGCCGGAGCGGGCAGCGGAGTCGCCGCTGCGGCCGCCTTCGCGCTTGGCGCCGCGGTCACGGCTGTCCCGGCCACGGCCGTCGCGGTCGCGGGAACTGCCGGCGTCGCGGCCACCGCGGGCGTTCTTCTTGCCCGTTTCGCCCAGGTCCTCCAGCACCTCGGCGTCAACACCGGCCAGGGTGCGCTTGTCGCGCGGCAGCCTGCCCTTGGTGCCTTCGGGGATGTCCAGGTCCTCATAAAGGTGCGGGGAGGACGAGTAGGTCTCGATGGGCTCCGGAACGCTCAGGCCCAGTGCCTTGTTGATCAGTCCCCAGCGCGGCATGTCGTCCCAGTCCACGAAGGTCACGGCGGTGCCTTTGTTGCCGGCGCGGCCGGTGCGGCCCACCCGGTGCAGGTAGATCTTTTCGTCTTCCACGCACTGGTAGTTGATGACATGGGTGACGTCGTCCACGTCGATGCCGCGGGCGGCCACATCGGTTGCCACCAGGACATCCACCTTGTTGTTGCGGAAGGCCCGGAGCGCCTGCTCGCGTGCGCCCTGCCCGAGGTCGCCGTGGATCGCGGCGGCCGCGAACCCGCGGTCCACCAGTTCCTCGGCAACCTTGGCTGCGGTGCGCTTGGTCTTGGTGAAGATGATGGTCCGGCCGCGGCCCTTGGCCTGGAGGATGCGGGCCACCACCTCGATCTTGTCCATGCTGTGCGCGCGGTAGATCAGCTGGCGGATGTCCCGCTTGGTGAGGCCTTCGTCATCCGGATCAGCAGCACGGATGTGGGTGGGCTGGGTCATGTAGCGGCGGGCCATGGCAATGACGGGGCCGGGCATGGTGGCGGAGAACAGCAGGGTCTGGCGGACCGCCGGCGTGGCCGCGATCAGGGTCTCGACGTCCGGCAGGAAGCCGAGGTCAAGCATTTCGTCGGCCTCGTCCAGGATGACGACCTTGACGTTCTTCAGGCTCAGGTGCTTCTGCTTGTAGAGGTCGATGAGGCGCCCGGGGGTTCCCACCACAACCTCCACGCCGTTCTTCAGGGCTTCCACCTGGGGCTCGTAGGCCCGGCCGCCATAGATGGTGGCGATGCGTGCGTTCCTCTTGCGGGAGGCCGTCTGCAGGTCGTTGGCCACCTGCACCGCGAGTTCACGGGTGGGGACGATGACCAGGGCCTGCGGTGCGCCGGGTACTGCGAGTTTCTCGTAGCCGGCGTCGTCACGGCCCACCACGCGCTGCAGGGCGGGGATGCCGAAGCCCAGGGTCTTGCCGGTGCCGGTCTTGGCCTGGCCGATGATGTCGTGGCCGGAGAGGGCCACCGGCAGGGTCATCGCCTGGATGGGGAAGGGGTGGGTGATCCCGGCGTCCGCCAGGGATTCCACAATGTCGGCGCGGACGTTGAAGTCCGCGAAGGACTTCTCCTCAATCTCGTGCGGCTTCTCGTCGGAGATGATGGTTTCTTCCGGCTCGATCGTTTCGGTGCCGGAGTCGTCCGTCAGAAGCTGGTGGGTATGCAATTCACTCACGTGGAGTTTCCTTATTCATTTGGGCAATGGCGCTGCCTGCTCAACGGGCCGGCCCAAGGCCGTTCCGGAGCACGCTCGGGCGCGCAAGCAATTCCAGTGGAAGCCGATCGCGGGCTATCTAAAATGCTGGCACTGGTGACCAGCGGGTGTATCTCAAGATCGCGTAGGGGCGGGCTTGTTGGTTTCAAATCAAGGAAATCAACGACCGGGCATCCATTTCTACCTCTTCAGTCTAGCCGCACGGGCACGGAAACCCGGCTTTGGCCCGGTGTGCCTGCACGCCGGCAGGAAAAACGGCCCCGCTCAGGACAGGGGCGGGACCAGCTCGAAATGTACTTCCCGGGTGGCAATGTCGGAGGACACGAGGCGCACCCGGACCTTGGTTCCGGCCTCCAGCTCACCGGCGCAGCGGGCCGTGACGGCAGGCTCGGCAATCTGGATGATGCCTGAGCCGCCGTTGCCGTTGCCGTTGCCGTTGCGGCCGTTGCCGTTCTTTCCGTTGCCGCCGTTGCCGTTGTCCTTCTGGGGCTTGGATCCGGAGATCACGATCGCGTCGAACTCCTGCCCGATATGGTTGACCAGGAGCGCCGCCTCCACGGTGTCCAGGGCCATGCGCTCCATCCGGGACGCCAGCTGGTCCGAGCCGGCCATGATCTCGGGAAGCGACGGCAGCGCCTCACGGACCCAGCCGGGCACGTCGCCGCCGTTGCACAGTGCTTCGCAGGTCACCAGGACAAAGCGGTCCACCAGGCGGCGCAGCGGCGCGGTGGTGTGGGCGTAGGCGGCGCCGATGGCGGACTGCACGGCGTCCTCGGGGACCGCGCCGTCAAACGCCGTATACGCCGCACCGCGGAAGAGCATGCCGGCTGAGTGCATAATGGCCAGCTGGCGGGGATCCGTGGGGTCCAGGCTGCGCAGGTACTCGCCGTAGCTGACCTCACCGTCCCAGGGCTTCCCGAGGGCCTCTGTCTGGAGCCGGAAGTGGTGCAGGGACCGCTCATCCGGTGAGGGCATGGTGCGGAGGATGCCCACTTTGCCGGCCAGCATGAGCTGCGCAGCGGCCATTCCCGTCATGAGCGAGATCTGGGCGTTCCAGTCCTCCACGGGCAGCTGCGGGGCCGCGGCAATCCGGTAGCCGCCGTCGGGAAGCTGGACAATTTCCTGGTCCGGCATGTTCAGGCTGGCACCCTCACGGGCGCGCTCCAGCTCCACGCGCTTGAGCCCCACCTCCTTGAGGAGGACCAGGACTTCTGAAGGGCTGCCGCCGTCCAGTTCCGCCTGGGCGCCCTTGTAGCTGAGCTTGGCGCGGCTGCGCATCCGGGCCCGTCCCACCGTCACCGCGGTGACTTCGGCGCGGACATCGAGGCGGAAGTCCCAGACGAACGCGGAACAGTCCTGTCCCGGCAGGAGGCTTCCGGCGCCCTCGCTGATGACTTCAGGGTGCAGCGGAATGCGGCCGTCCGGGGTGTAGAAAGTCTGGCCGCGGCGCCTGGTCTCGGCATCCAGCGGGCCGCCGGGAGCCACGAAGGCGGGAACGTCGGCAATGGCGTAGAGCACGCGGTAGCTGCTGCCGTCCCGTTCAATAAAGAGCGCCTGGTCAAGGTCCGTGGACGACGCCGGGTCGATGGTGATGAAGTCTATGCCCGTCAGGTCATGGGACGGCAGCTTCAGTGCCGACACGGCGGCCTCGGCGTCCTTCACGGCTTCGGCCGGGTACTCACCAGGCAGCTCGAGCTCCGTCCGCAGGGCGCTGAGTGCAGCCTCGAGGGCGTTGGTGTGCTCGTGGACACTGGGGGCCAGCCGATGATGTGACACGAAAATCAGCGTAGCCCGAATTCCGCGAATAGTGCAGGGAGCCGCCCGCGGGATGCGGTGCGGATCCGGCGCCGCGTCACGGGCGGGCGGCGTCCAGCGCGTCGAGCAGCGATGCGGCCGCGGCTGACGGATCGTCGGCCTCCGTAATGGCCCGGACCACAACGATCCTGCTGGCCCCGGCCTCCACCACCTGTTCCACGTTGCCGTGGTCAATCCCGCCGATCGCGAACCAGGGCACACCGCCGTCGGACTGTCCCTGCCCTTGCGCCGCTGAGGCCGCCGCCGCATACGTCACCAGGTCCAGCCCGACGGCGGCGCGGCCGGGCTTGGTGGGTGTTGCCCACAGCGGGCCCACGCAGAAGTAGTCGAGCGCCGCCGGGCCGGCGGCCGCTGCCAGGGCGGCATCCACCTGTCCAGGGCTGTGGCTGGACAGGCCGATGGCGGCGTTCCCGTTCAGCAGCGTCCGGGCTGCCTGGAGGGGAAGGTCCTTCTGCCCGATGTGGAAGACCGGCGCTCCGGACAGCACAGCAATGTCGGCGCGGTCGTTCACTGCCCACAGCCTGCCGTGCCGGACCGCTGCCTCCTTCAGGACGGCGAGGAGTTCCAGCTCCTCGGCGGCTTCGATGGACTTGTCCCGGAGCTGGATGATGTCCACGCCGCCGGCGAACGCGGCATCCACGAACTGTTCAAAGTCGCCCTGGCTGCGGCGCGCATCCGTGCAGAGGTAGAGGCGCGCATCGTGCAGCCCGGCGGTGCCCTCCGCGTTGATAAAGGCGTCGGAACCGGACGGACGGGCAGCGGCGGCAGGGGGGTGGGACACATTCATGGGAGCCAGCCTAGTTCCTCTACACTGGGCTCGTACTGCGGGAGCCGCGGCAGCTGTCACAAAGCGCCGGGCTGAGAGGGCGTCAGAGCCGACCGCTTGACCTGATCCGGTTAATACCGGCGTAGGGAAGGAGACAACCGATGCCTGACGTGCACGCCGCAACCGGCCCCTGTCCTTCCGGCTCCACCATCACGGCCGACGTGGCGGTGATCGGCGGAGGAGCCATCGGCCACGGGATCGCCTGGGAGGCGAGGCGTTCGGGCCGTTCCGTGGTGGTGATCGATGACGCCCCCGGCTCCGGAGCCAGCTGGGCTGCCGCGGGGATGCTGGCGCCGGTGAGCGAACTGCACTACCAGGAGGAGGACCTCCTGGAACTCATGCTCGAGGCCTCCGCCCGCTGGCCCGGTTTCGCTGCGGACCTCGCTGCGGCCGCGGGCTCGGATCCCGGATATCTTACGACGCCGACCCTCGCCGTGGGTGCCGACGCCGCAGACCGGCAGGCCTTGCTGGACCTGCGTGCCGTCCAGCGGGCCAACGGCCTCACGGTTGAACCGCTCACCATCCGCGAAGCCCGGCGCCGCGAGCCCTTGTTAAGCCCGGGCATTGCCTGTGCGCTGGATACGCCGGCGGACCACCAGGTGGACCCCCGGCTGCTGGTGGCCTGCCTCCGCCGGGTCCTGGCCGGGGATGCCCGCTCCACCGGAAGCGGCGTGGCCGGCGCCGCTGACGGATTCGCCGTGCCGGACAAGGCAGCCGGCCTGCTCTGGCAGGACGGGGCCGTAGCCGGAGTAGCCCTGGAAGGTGGAGGGACCGTACTGGCCGGGGAGACCGTGGTGGCCAACGGACTGCACGCCCCGGAACTCACGGGACTGCCGATCGACCTGCACCTGCCGCTGCGGCCGGTCCAGGGGGACATCCTGCGGCTCGCGGTACCGGCGCACCTCAGGCCGCTGGTGACCTCAACAGTCCGCGGACTGGTGCGCGGGGTCCCCGTCTATATCGTTCCGCGGCGGGACGGAACCGTGGTGATCGGGGCAACCCAGCGTGAGGACGCACTGGGCAGTGGCAGTGGCAGTGGCAGTGGCGGGGGCGCGGGCTCCAGTGCCGGTGCGGTGTCGGCAGGGGGTGTGTACCAGCTTCTCCGCGATGCCCAGGTGCTGGTGCCCGCCGTCGCTGAGCTTGAGCTGCTTGAGTGCACGGCCCGCGCCCGGCCCGGCACGCCGGACAACGCCCCGCTGCTCGGAAGGGTATCGCTGCCCGGAGGCCCCGTGGGCCGGCAGCCCGCGCCTGGAAGGTCCGGCCTCCAAGGGTCCCGCCACGTGCAGGGGCTCATCATTGCCACCGGATTCTTCCGCCACGGCATCCTGCTCACCCCGGCTGCGGCCGCAATCTGCCGGGAACTCATGGACGGCACGGAAGACCCCCGCTGGGCCCCGTTCAACCCCGGTCGGTTTTCCCCGGCTCCCTTTCGCATGGCTGAAGCGGCTGCCACGCCATCCAACACCCAGGAGACAGCATGAACATCACCCTGAACGGAACCGGCCACACCGTGGCCGACGACGCTTCCCTCACCGCGCTCGTCAGCGAGGTCACCGGCCGTCCGCTGGCCGCGGACGGCCGGGCCACGGACGGGCGGAAGCTGGGAGTGGCCGTAGCACGCAACGCCCAGGTGGTGCCCCGGAGCCTGTGGTCCGCCACGGCGCTCGCCGAGGGCGACGACGTCGAACTTGTCACGGCAGTACAGGGAGGCTGACCACCATGACCGGAACCACCGTCACCAACAGCCAGCTGTCCGGGCTCCAGGACCCCCTGGTGATCGACGGCGTCCCCCTGGCATCCCGGCTCATCATGGGCACCGGCGGCGCCCCCAGCCTGGACGGCCTGGGCGCCGCGCTCCTGGCCTCCGGCACCTCGCTGACCACCGTTGCCATGCGCCGCTATTCGCCGGACGAGGCGGGTTCGCTGTTCCAGCTGCTGGTGGACCACGGCATCCGGGTCCTGCCCAACACGGCGGGGTGTTTCACGGCGCGTGACGCTGTGCTCACTGCTGAACTGGCACGGGAGGCCCTGGAAACCGACTGGGTGAAGCTCGAGGTCATCGCCGACGAACACACCCTCCTGCCGGATGCCGTTGAGCTCGTGGACGCCACCGAGCAGCTGGTCAACAGGGGATTCAAGGTGTTTGCGTACACCAATGACGACCCCGTGCTGGCCCTGCGGCTGGAGAACCTCGGAGCCACTGCTGTGATGCCGCTCGGCTCGCCCATCGGGACGGGCCTGGGCATCCTCAATCCGCACAACATTGAGCTCATCGTGTCCCGGGCCTCGGTGCCGGTAGTGCTGGACGCGGGCATCGGTACGGCCTCCGACGCCGCCCTCGCCATGGAACTGGGCTGCGACGCCGTGCTCCTGGCCACGGCAGTGACCCGGGCGCAGAACCCCGCCTTGATGGGGAAGGCCTTCAAGCACGCCGTCATCGCCGGTAGGCTGGCGAAAGCGGCTGGTCGCATACCCCGCCGTGAACATGCGCTGGCGTCGTCGGCAATGGAGGGCCGGGCCGAGTTCCTGTAGGCCCACCTTCTGCCGGCCGGCGCCCGGATCCCAGGAGCAGCAGTGGCCGGCAAAGATGCACTTTCCCCGGAACGGATCGACGAAGCCCTGGCGGAACTGCCTGATTGGCGGGCCGGCAACGGCGGGTTGGTCACCGTCTTCAAAATGCCGACGGCGGCTGCCGCACTCGAGCTGATTGCGGCCGTCGGACGCCTGGCCGAGGAACAGAACCACCATCCTGACCTTGACTGGCGTTACAACCGCGTCTTTATCCGCTACACGTCACACGACGCCGGGGGACAGGTGACCGGCCGGGACCTCGCGGCAGCCGCGGCAGCAAGTGAAGCTGCGGCAGCGGCGGGCGCCAAGGCAGAGCCGGCAAAGTACGTGCAGGGGCAGTAGCCGGCTGCGGGCCGCTCATTGCCCGCCCGGCAGAACAAAAGGGCCGCTGAGCGCCCACGTCTCCAAGCCCTGTG
The DNA here is from genome assembly GCF_023708005.1 of Pseudarthrobacter sp. NCCP-2145. Classification (NCBI taxonomy): domain Bacteria; kingdom Bacillati; phylum Actinomycetota; class Actinomycetes; order Micrococcales; family Micrococcaceae; genus Pseudarthrobacter; species Pseudarthrobacter sp. NCCP-2145. The sequence continues at coordinate 110,329 of NZ_BRCG01000004.1, forward strand.
CTCTTAACCGGCAGGGGGCGCCATCCCCTCAGGGGTGGCGGCCACTGCCGGTTGATTAGTGCGTGCAGCACAAGGTGCTGCGCAGGCCTCAGGCCCGAAGGATTGCCGTGAGCCGTTCGGTATCCTGGCGCGCACGTGAACGGCCCAGGTAGATGGCGGCCGCCGTTGCGGACGCGGCTCCGAGCACGATCGGCAGGACCCATGGAATCCAGGTGCGTCCCGGCAGGTATCCGAATCCGGCGGCCATCAGGATGATCCATGCCAGGGCTGCCACGGCCACGGAAACCCCGGCGGGCACGCCGGCCCCGTACTTGGCATGCCGCTTGTCGTTTGCCCAGACAATAAAGCCTGCGGCGGCGGCGGCCAGCACAACGATGGTCAGCGAAAGCATGGTCCTCCTTGGGCTATGGGTGGTTCGTCAGCAGGCCCTAGAACTGGCCGAAACCTACGCGCCGTGCTTCTTCGGCCCCGATTTCCACGTAGCCCAGGGCGTTTCCGGGAACAATGATCAGGCGTCCCTTGTCATCCTTCAGGCGGAGTTCGCTGCCCTTGGTGATGGCGGCCTCCACGATCTTGGCTACCGAATCCGCGTCCTCATTTGATTCCAGGACAATTTCGCGGCCGATATTCTGAACGCCGATCTTAATTTCCACAGGGGCCTCCCAGCCATTCACATTCGTTGGTTATGTCTTATTTGTAGTCTAGGACTCTTTGGGGAAGCGAGAGATTCCGCGCCAAGCTAAACGGTAGATGAGGTCGCTGGCAACGTCGAGGTCCAGGTTGCCGTCCGTTTCAAGCCAGTAGCGGGCACTGACCTGCGCCATTCCAGCGAGTCCCCGGCCCAGGAGTTGCGCCTCCAGATGGGGGAGCTTGGTGTCCTCGGCGATGACGCGCGCGATGGCGTCGGCAAACGTCCTGTTGAAGGTTTCCAGCCGTGCGCTGACGTCCGGGTCATTGATCAGGTCCGACTCAAAAACCAGCCGGTGGGCCTGGTCATCGTTGGCGATGAACTGGAAGTAGGCCCGCATGACGGCCTGGACGCGCTCGTCATTGTCCGTGGTGGAGTTCAGGGCCCCCAGCATGAGGTCCGTCAGGGACGCAAGGTGGCTTTCCAGCAGGGCCAGGTACAGCTCCCGTTTTGAGGGAAAGTGCTGGTAGAGCACCGGCTTGCTGACATGGGCCGTCTCCGCGATTTCATCCATGGCTGCACCGTGGTAACCGTTGGCCACAAAGACTTCCTGGGCTGCCATGAGGAGCTGGGCGCGCCGCTCGTCCCGGGGAAGCCTGGCTGACCGTTGGCCTGCAGGACGCGAGGGCGTTTGCGGTTCGGCGGCCGGCGGGCGGCTAGCCCGTGCTTCATGGACCACGGTTGTCCTTCTTTCGTTGCAGTTAACTCCACTTTACTGCGGGGTAATATGACCGGGCGGTATCCCGGGGCATACATTGAAGTATGGCTTCGACAATCAGCGCAAATGTTTCACCTGTGTCCCTGGATCCGCTGGTGGAACCGGCAGCCGACCTCACCGCCGCAGAGGTGGAACGCTACTCGAGGCATCTCATCATTCCCGAGATCGGCGCCCTCGGGCAGCGGCGGCTCAAGAACGCAAAGGTGCTGGTGATCGGCGCCGGGGGACTCGGATCCCCTGCCCTCCTGTACCTTGCGGCCGCCGGCGTGGGCACGCTGGGAATCATCGACGACGACGACGTTGACCTCAGCAACCTCCAGCGCCAGGTCATCCACGGGGTGGCGGACGTTGGCCGCCCCAAGATCGAGTCGGCACGCGATGCCATCGCCGCGCTGAACCCGCTGGTGGACGTCCGGCTGCACAATGTCCGCCTGGATGCCTCCAACGCCCTGGAACTGTTCGCCGGCTACGACCTGATCCTCGACGGCGCGGACAATTTCGCCACCCGCTACCTGGTTAATGATGCTGCCGCCATCCTGGGAAAACCCTACGTCTGGGGCTCCATTTTCCGCTTTGACGGACAAGTCAGCGTGTTCTGGGAAAAGCACGGGCCCACCTACCGGGACCTCTACCCTGAGGCTCCGCCTGCTGGCTCTGTGCCCTCCTGCGGCGAGGGCGGCGTGTTCGGCATGCTGTGCGCGGCCGTGGGGTCGCTGATGGTGACCGAAGCGGTCAAACTGATTACCGGCGTCGGCCGTTCCCTGCTGGGGCGGGTGGCGCTGTTTGATGCGCTGGGCGGAAGCTGGCGGGAGATCCGCGTTTCCAAGGACCCGGCGGCGGAACCGATCACGGAGCTGACGGATTATGAGGCCTTCTGCGGGATTGCGCCGGCAGGACCGGCGGACACCGAGCATTCCGTCACGGCCGCGCAGCTCGCCACCATGCTGGCCTCCCGGAAGGCGGGCCTCAAGGACTTTGACCTAGTGGACGTGCGGGAACCGGGCGAGCACGACATTGTCCGCATCGACGGTGCCGTGCTGATCCCGCAGGGCAGGATCCTCGCGGGGGAGGCCTGGGCGGAACTCCCGCAGGACCGCGACATCGTGTTCCACTGCAAGGCAGGCACACGGTCGGCCAACGTCCTGGCCGCGGCCAGGAAAGCGGGCTACCAGCGGGTCAGCCATCTCGACGGCGGCATCCTCGCCTGGGTGCGTGAGGTGGAACCCAACAAACCCGTCTACTAGGACGCTCTCCCACTTGATGTCGGTTAAACAGAAACGCTCTATCTCTTACTGCAGGAAAACCTGAAACCCTCCTTCACCTCCCAGCAGGGGGTGAGGGAGGGTTGCCGGGAAAAGCGCGTCAAGTGAGAGAAGGCCTTTAAAAAGGGCTCAGAATGTGAGGGGGCGTTGCTGCGGGAACGGCCGGTCAGGCGGTTTCGAGGCCGCGGTGGTCCACCGGGCATTCGGCCTGCGGGGCCGCGGCGGCCGGCTGCTCCACGGTGATGCCGTAGAGGGCTTCCAGGGCTGCCACGTAGTCGTCCTGCTGGCCGTTGGCGGCAAGCTCGCGGGCGCGCACCGTGGGTACATGGAGCAGCTGCTTGACCATGCGGCGGAGAGCGAATTCCACTTCCTCTGCGGCGGCCGTGCAGCCGTGCCGGGCCCTGACCTTTTCCATTTCCGCGTCCAGGACGCTCATGGTGTGCCGTCGCAGCGCAACTATGGCCGAGTCCACGGACCTGACCTCGCGCTCGTGTTCGAACGCCTTGGCGGCGCCGCTGACGATGCCGCTGGCCTGGGCCAGCGACTCGGCCTGCTCCTGGGGGGCCGCAAGGCGGACTGACTCCAGCGTGAGGAGCTCCACGCCGTCCAGTTCGCCAACCCCGGGGTCGAAGTCGTGGGTGAGTGCAAGGTCGATGGCAATCAGCGGCTGCGGCGAATCCGCTCGGACGTCAGCCAGTTCATCGGCTTCCACCCTGGTGTCGGAACCGCTGCATCCGATCATCACGTCCGCCGCCGCCACGGCCGGCCGGAGTGATTCGGCGTTGAGGGCGATGCCGCCCCTGGTCGCCACGAAACCTTCGGCGCGGCCGGAAGAGGAGAAAACCGAGATGTCGGTGCAGCCGCGTTCGCGCAGGAGGGCCATGGTGGCGCCGGCGTAGGCTCCCGTGCCGAAGACCACGACCTTCTTGCTGGACCAGTCCGGATTTTCCGACAGGTCCGTTGCCAGATCCAAAGCGACGGACACGATGGACAGGCCCCGGGAGCCGAGGGCGGTCTGCGCGCCCACATCCTTGGCGGTCTTGGAGGCCGCCTGGAACAGCCGGACGAGGCCGGAACTGGCCGTGCCTTCATGCTGTGCGGTGATAAGGGCACGCCTGACCTGCCCGGCGATTTCACGTTCTCCGACCACGGCGGAGTCCAGGCCTGCGCTGACGGCAAAGAGGTGCTGGCTGACTTCCGGACCGGTGCGGGTGCTGAAGGAGCGTGAGACGAGGGGTTCGCTCAGTCCGCTGACTTCGCTGATCTTGGCCACCAAGGCCGCGCGGGCAGCCTCCACATCATCAGGATGGGGGGCCTCGCCGTAGATTTCGTAGCGGTTGCAGGTGGCAAGGACAATGGCACCCGTCACTGCCGGCGATCCGGAGAGGGCGGATGTGGCGATCCCCGAGGAACCGCTGCTCAACTGAGCAACGGTCTCAAGATCGATGTCGGCGTGTGTAGCCACCAATGAAAAAAGAACCACAGCAGGACAATCATAGCTTTTTCGTTACTCGGTAGAACAACTCCAGGCGCGGGCCAGGGCACGAGAAGGCTGTGATTCCCGCCACGGCGCGGCCGGCGCGCCTCCGGATGACACTTTGTCGTTATCTTTTGTAGCCGATTTTGGGCACAATCAGAGGCATGACTTCCAGCCCTGCCATGTCCCCTGCCGGCGCACTCGCCGCAGACCACCCGCTGCTGGACGGCCGCACCGCAGATTCCCCGCTGATCACGGCCTACCGCGGCGGCAAACCGTCCCGGCGCCCGGTCTGGTTCATGCGGCAGGCCGGACGCTCCCTGCCTGAGTACCTCAAGGTCCGCGAAGGCGTCGCCATGCTGGACTCCTGCCTCCGCCCGGAGCTGGCTTCCGAAATCACGCTCCAGCCGGTCCGCCGCCACGACGTTGATGCGGGCATCTTCTTCTCCGACATCGTCATTCCCCTGAAACTGGCCGGGGTAGGCGTGGACATCGTCCCGGGAGTGGGGCCTGTCCTGGACACTCCGGTCCGCACGGCCGCTGATGTGGCAGCGCTGCCGCAGCTCACCTGGGAGTCACTGGAACCCATCCGTGAAGCGGTCCGCCTCACCGTGGCCGAACTCGGCAGCACCCCGCTGATCGGCTTCGCAGGTGCACCGTTCACCCTCGCTGCTTACATGGTGGAGGGCAGGCCGTCCCGTGACCACCTGGGCCCGCGCACCATGATGCATGCCGATCCTGAAACCTGGAACGCCTTGGCTAACTGGGCGGCAGACGCCTCCGGCATGTTCCTGCAGGCACAGCTTGAGGCTGGCGCCTCCGCAGCCCAGCTGTTCGACTCCTGGGCAGGTTCGCTGGGCCTGGCCGACTACACCAGGTACGTGGCGCCGGCCTCGGCCCGCGCCCTGGACCATGTACGGCACCTCGGCGCTCCGCTCATCCACTTCGGCACAGGCACGTCTGAGCTCCTGGTCGCCATGCGTGACGTAGGGGTGGACGTGGTGGGCGTTGACTACCGCCTTCCGCTCGATGAGGCCAACCGGCGGCTGGGCGGCACGGTGCCCCTGCAGGGAAACATCGACCCCGCCCTGCTGCCGGCACCCTGGGAAATCCTCGAGGCCCACGTCCGCGACGTCATAGCCGCAGGCTCGGCAGCCCCCGGGCACGTGGTCAACCTGGGGCACGGCGTCCCGCCGGAGACTGATCCCGCCGTCCTCACGCGGGTGGTTGAACTCATCCACTCCATCTCCCCGGAGTAGTCCCATGGGCAGCACGCCGGCACAGGCCCGGACCGCGCTGGTCCTGGGCGGCGGCATGTCCGGACTGCTGTCTGCCCGGGAGCTGGCTTCCGCCGGCTATCAGGTCACAGTCCTGGAGGCCGGAACGGAATGGGGCGGTTGCGTGGGCAGCCACACCGTAGCCGGCCTGACCCTGGACAGCGGCGCGGAATCCTTCGCCACCCGGTCCGACGCCGTTGCGCGGCTTGCTGCTGAGCTCGGCCTTGCCGGCAGCATTGTTCCGCCGCGGCCCGGCGGAGCCTGGGTCCAGCTCCCGGACGGCCCGCGCGAACTTCCCAAGACGGGCATCCTGGGCATCCCGGCCAACCCCTGGGACCCGGAAGTCCGGAGGTCGTTGGGCCCGGTGGGAACCCTCCGGGCCGCGCTGGACAGGTTCCTGCCGGCGTCGGTGGGGACGGCGGACGACGTCATCAGCGTCTCCGCCCTGGTGAAGGCACGCATGGGGAGCAGGGTCCTGGAACGCCTGGTGGCGCCGGTGGTAGGAGGCGTCCATTCCGCGGATCCCGGACTGCTCGACGTCGACATGGTGGCACCGGGGCTTCGCGCCGGAATCAGGCGGCACGGCTCCCTGGCTGCCGCGGTTTCCGCGCAGCGTCGCGCCGGCGCAGGGTCACCTGCGAACAGCGGCCCCAGGCAGGAGCCCCCGGCTCAGGCAAAGGCGGGCTCTGCCGTTGCCGGCCTTGAACGCGGGATGCACACGCTGGTCACCGCGTTGGTGGGTGACCTCCGCGACCGGGGGGTGACGCTCCTGTCCGGGACGCCTGCCTCAGCGGTGGTCCGGATGCCTGAAGGGTGGCGGGTCAGCTCCCACGGAGCAACGTTCGACGCCGGCACGCTGGTTGTGGGCGTGGACGGTCCGGCCGCCGTCGACCTCCTGGAAGCCGCAGTCCCCGCGCTGGCGGGGCGCCGGCCCCCTGGCGGGCCGGACGTCAAGCTCGTCACGCTCGTCATTAACAGGCCCGAACTGGACCGCCGGCCGCGAGGCACAGGCATCCTGGTGGCGCCCCAGACCCCCGGCATCGAAGCCAAGGCCCTCACCCACGCCACCGGCAAATGGGAATGGCTGGCTGAAGCGGCCGGTCCTGGCCGGCACGTGGTCAGGCTCTCATACGGCCGGGTGGACGGGGCCGGCGGGCAGCCCGGCGGGCCGGACACCGACGATGAGCTCTTTGCCGCGTCCCTGCGTGATGCACAGGCCCTGCTGGGCGTGGCCATCGCAGCGGAGGACGTCGTGGACTGGGATGTGGTCCGGTGGCGGGGGTCCCTGCCCTTCGCCGCCGTGGGGCACCGCGCCCGCGTGGCGGAGATCCGGAAAGCCTGTGCTGCGGTGGGAAACCTGGCCGTCGTAGGCGGCTGGGTGGCCGGCAACGGGCTGGCAGCTGTGGTCTCCGACACGATCGAACAAATCCAGAACATGGACTGCTGACCGTCACTGCTGGTCAGGGCCCGGTGACCGCCGAGGGACCCCTGCCAAAGAGCTAAGCCGCTGTTTTGTCCGGCTTTTATTTCGCTTTGCGATGTGGCTAGGGTCGATGACTATGTCTCACAACAGGTCCGAAATTTTCACGTCCCGGACCGGTATCCATGGGGGAATCCGGCGCAGCACTGCAGCTGCGGCGGTCGGAGCGGTACTGGTCCTTGCAGCAGGCGTCCCGGCGTCCCAGGCCGAGGAGGGGGAGCCTCGGCCCGGCAGCAGTTCGGCTCCCGCCAGGGAGGACGCCCCGGGTCAGGGCGGGGGTGGCGAGGGCGCATTCAAGAGCGCCGGCAAGGAACCAGGCGCGGAACCACACACGGAACAAACGGACGACGGCGGCAGGCCTGCCAGGCAGCCGGCTGCCCCGTCTCCCGCTCCTTCCACGCTGCCTGTTCCCACAGCCCTTCTTCCGGCTATCACGGCTTCGCTCGCTCCCTCAGCCACGGCCTCGCCCTCGCCTGCAGCGTCAACGCCCCTTCCGCTGCCGTCAGGCGTGCCGGTCACCCCGTCACCAACGCTTGCCGTCCCAACTGTTCCGGTGCCCTCCTTGACCTCGCTGGGGACTCCGGCCGAGAGCGCGGCGCCTGCCGCCTCAGCCCCATCCACAGCGGCCGGCACTCCTTCCGGAACGCCCGTGCCGTCGTCGGAGGCTGGCGCCCGGGCGGACAGCCCGGCCGCTGACGGACACGGCTCGAGCCTGGCCGGGGCAGGCAAGTCCACTGCAGGCCTGCCCGGCACGGAGCAGCCAGGCGCTCAGGGGGACGCGGCTGCGCCGCCGCAGGCAGCCAGCCCGGACGCCGGGGCCAGCGCGGCGGGCGCTCCCGGAGCAGGCGAAGCAGCGCAGCCCGTCCCCACCGGGGAACCGGGTGGGCGAATACCCCAGGCGGGCGCGCCGTTGCCTGGCGGCAGGCAGCATGTGGGCTCCTACATCAGCACGCAGCCGCAACTGGAGGCAGCGATGGTTGGACTCGGCCTGGGGCTGGTGGGCCTGGGCGCGGCTGCGGGTGCGGTCTACCTTCGGTTGCGGAAGCCCTAGAAGCCGGGCAGGCCTGCCGGGCGAGTCCCCGGATGTGACGTTGAGCACTTCTACGGCTTGTAGAAGTTGTTGGTTTCGACTTGACGGGTATGAAGGGGCAAACTTGTAACCATGAGCCACACTTCTGCCGAATCTGTCACTAAAACCGAAGAATCAGCCGAGCAGTTTTTCACCCTCTGGACGGTATTCAAGCGCTCCGAAACCCTGATCCGCAGCGCCGACGCCGCCGCTGACTTCGAGGCCCTCCTGGAACGGCTGGCCCGGGCCGGCGTGACGCACCGAGGCAGCTACGACGTCTCCGCCATGCGGGCAGATGCTGATGTCATGGTGTGGCTCCACGGTCCCAGGCCGGAAGCGCTGCAGCAGGCCATCCGCGACATCCGCCGCAGCACCCTGTTTGCGGGCACCGAGATTGTCTGGTCCGCCATGGGCGTGCACCGTGAGGCCGAGTTCGCCAAGAACCACACGCCCGCATACTCCCGCGGGGTCGCGCCGGCGGAATGGCTGTGCGTCTACCCGTTCGTCCGCTCCTACGAGTGGTACATCCTTCCCGAGGAAGAGCGGGGCGCGATGCTTCGGGAACACGGCCTCCTGGGCCGGGAGTTCCCGCAGGTCATCTCCAACACCGTTTCTTCGTTCGCCCTGGGCGACTGGGAATGGATCCTGGGCCTTGAGGCCCCCGAACTGGTGGACCTGGTGGACCTGATGCGCCACCTGCGTGCCACCGAGGCACGCAACCACGTCCGGGAGGAAGTCCCGTTCTATACCGGACGCCGGATTTCCCCGGCAGAAGTAGCGGAGGTGCTCGCATGAGCCAGCTTGACCCCACAAACGCCGGCGGCGCCGCCGTCGTCAACCCTGTCACCGAGGCAGGGCGGATGGCACCCAAGAACTACGACGCCGTCCTCCTCGCCTCCTTCGGTGGGCCGGAAGGCCAGGAGGACGTCATTCCGTTCCTTCGCAATGTCACCCGCGGGCGCGGCATTCCGGATGAGCGGCTGGAGGAGGTCTCGCACCACTACCGCGCCAACGGGGGCATCAGCCCGATCAACCAGCAGAACCGCGAGCTCAAGGCCGCCCTGGAAGCGGAACTCGCTGCCCGCGGCATCGAACTGCCGGTCCTCTGGGGCAACCGCAACTGGGCGCCGTACATTCCGCAGACCCTGCAGGACGCGTACGACGCCGGCCACCGCCGCCTCCTGATGATCACCACGAGCGCCTACTCCTGTTACTCCAGCTGCCGCCAGTACCGCGAGGACATCGGCATGGCGCTGACCGAAACCGGCCTGGACGGCCGGCTCGAAGTGGACAAGGTGCGCCAGTACTTCGACCACCCCGGGTTCGTGGAGCCGTTCGTTGAGGGCACCGCCGCCGGCCTCGCGGAAGTCCGGGAAAAGCTCGCGGCCGCAGGCACTCCCGATGCGCCGGTGCAGATCCTCTTCGCCACCCACTCCATCCCCACCCGGGATGCGGAGGCCGCGGGCCGCTCCGAAGGCGAACCGCGCGAATTCGCGGAAGGGTCCGCCTACGTGGCCCAGCACCTCGCCACGGCTGCCGCTGTCATCCAGCGCGTGGAAGAGGAATCAGGCCTGACGGCACCGTGGTCCCTGGTGTACCAGTCCCGCTCCGGGGCACCGCACGTGCCCTGGCTGGAACCGGACATCAACGACGCCATCGAGGAACTGGCCGGCCAGGATGTCAAGGGAATCGTCATCGTCCCGCTCGGCTTCGTCAGTGACCACATGGAAGTTGTCTGGGACCTGGACACCGAAGCCCTGGAAACCTGCGCCAACCTGGGGCTCACCGCCACGCGCGTCCCCACACCCGGCACGCACCGCAAGTTCGTCAACGGCATGGTGGACCTGATTTCGGAGCGTACGGCGGCCAACAACATCGCTGACCGCCCGGCACTGACGGACCTCGGTCCCTGGTACGACGTCTGCCGGCCAGGGTGCTGCCAGAACTTCCGGGGCGAAAAGCCCACCATTGCCGGCGCGGACACAACCGTGGGCACCGGGCACGACGCCTATCCCGGCGAAGCAGGCGCCAGCCAGCCAGCGGCGGCCGGGGGAGCGCCGCAGCAGTGACGGTCCGGATCGGCACCCGCGCCAGCAAGCTGGCGCTTACCCAAACGCAGCAGACAGCGGACCAGCTGGCCGCCGTCGGAGGCTTTCCTGTGGAGCTCGTCCACATCCGGACCGACGGCGATGTCCTGACCGGCTCGCTCTCCCAGATGGGCGGCACCGGCGTTTTTGTCGCCGCCCTGCGGGATGCGCTGCTGCGCAACGAATGCGATGTGGCCATCCATTCGCTCAAGGACCTGCCCACCGGGGCGGCCGTTGGGCTCAGCCTCGCGGCAACGCCGCGGCGGGTGGATGTCCGTGACGTCCTGTGCGCCCGGGACGGGCTGAAACTGGCTGACCTCCCCGCGGGTGCACGGGTGGGCACCGGCTCGCCCCGGCGCGCCGCCCAGCTCCGCGCCGCACGGCCGGACCTGGAGATCATCGACATCCGCGGCAACGTGGACACCCGCCTGGGCCGCGTCCCCGGGCTGCCGGGCAACGCCGTCACCGACGTGGTGCCCGGCAAGTCCTGCGACCTGGACGCCGTGGTGCTGGCCGCCGCAGGCCTGGAACGCATCAGCAGGCTGGATACCGTCAGCGAGTTCCTCGAAACGGACGTTATGCTTCCCGCCGCCGGGCAGGGGTCGCTGGCCATCGAGTGCCGCACGGCCGACGCCCCGCCCCGCCCCGGCTCTGCCGAGGGCTCCAAGGACGTCCTGGCCCAGGCGCTCAGTGCACTTGACGATCCGGACACCCGGCTCGCGGTCACGGCTGAACGGGCCCTGCTGGCCCGCCTGGAGGCCGGCTGCGCGGCACCGGTTGGCGCCTACGCCTTCTGCAAGGGCAGCATGCTCTACCTGGAAGCCGTGGTGTGCGCCGTGGACGGCACGGCCTCGGTCCGGGATAAGCGCGCAACCGACGGCCTCACTGAGGTGGGTGCCACGCTGCTGGGCATTGAACTGGCCGAAGTCCTGCTGGCCGCCGGTGCCGCGGACATCGCAGACCTGCAGGCCTCCTGATTCCGGCCATGCGATTGCCTGTCCAGTGCGTCCGGCAGGCCCGGCCGGGACGCGGATAAACATGCGGGACAAGGATCGGCCGCGGGAGCGGCCACTGGCCGGGGCGCGGGTATTGATCACGCGCAGCCCGGAGCGGTCGCTGGCCCTCGTGGACGCGCTGCAGGATGCAGGTGCCAGCGCACTCCTGCTGCCCTTGATCGACTTCGAGCGTGCACCTGACCAGCACTCCCTCGATGTGGCCTGCGATGCCCTGGGCGCCGGGGCTTTCGACTGGCTGGTGGTCAGCAGCGCCACCACAGTCCATGTGCTCACGGCCAAAGCCGCCGAACGTGGACTGGTGCCTGCCCAGTGGATCCCGGCTGCCACCCGCATAGCCGCGGTGGGGGCGGCGACGCGCAAACTCCTGGAGGACCGGGGGCTGGCCGTGGCACTGACACCAGCGGATGACCAGTCCGCGGCAGGCCTGCTCGCTGTGTGGCCGGAAGCGGGCGGCAAGGTCCTGCTGCCACAGGCCGACATCGCGTCACCGCGCCTGGCGGAAGGCTTGTCGGCAGCCGGAAGTTCCGTGACGTCAGTGACCGCATACCGCACGGTCGACTACCCCGCCGCGGCGGAGCGCAGGCTGGCCATCCCGGCGGAAGGCGGGGGAGCGGCCCTGCAGCCGCCGTCGTACGCCCTGCTGACACCTGAAAGCGCCGCAGCTGAACTTGCGGATGGCCGCCTCGACGCCGTCATTGCCGCTTCCCCCAGCGCCGCCCGGCGCATCCATGGGCTGTCCCCGCTGCTTGGGTGCCGGTTCGTGGCCATTGGGCGTTCGACGGCGGACCAGGCCGCCGCTTTGGGCATACCGGTGGCTGCCATCGCGGCTGAGCCGTCGCCGGCAGGGCTTGTAGCCGCCGTCGCGGCAGCGCTCATCGCAGCGGAGGATGCAGGCGGAGAACCACCCTGACACGCGGGACGCCCGCCAGCGGCCACCCACTCACCGCCCGAACCAACGCCAAGGACAGGACCATGACTTTTCCCAGCCACCGCCCCCGCCGCCTGCGCACCACGCCCGCCATGCGCCGGCTGACCGCCGAAACCCGCCTGGCACCGGCGGAACTCATCCTTCCCGCCTTCATCCGTGAAGGCCTCACGGAACCCAACCCCATCACCTCCATGCCGGGCGTTGTCCAGCACACCACGGAAACCCTGAAGCGTGCTGCTGCTGAAGCGGTGGAGCTCGGGCTGGGCGGCATCATGCTGTTCGGCATCCCGGAAACGCGGGACGCCGAGGGAACGGCGTCCCTCGACCCGGATGGCGTCCTGAACAAGGCCATCAGGGACGTGCGCGCCGAGGTGGGAGACGACCTGGTGGTCATGAGCGACGTGTGCCTGGACGAATTCACGGACCACGGCCATTGCGGCGTGCTCGACGCCGACGGTTACGTGGACAATGACCGCACCGTGGAGATTTACGCACGCATGGCCGTGGCCCAGGCTGACGCCGGCGCCCACATGCTGGGCCCCTCCGGCATGATGGACGGCCAAATCGCCGCCATCCGTTCCGCCCTGGACGGTGCGGGCCACACCAGCACATCCGTTATCGCGTACTCCGCCAAGTACGCCTCCGCTTTCTACGGTCCGTTCCGTGAAGCTGTCGACTCCCAGTTGAAAGGCGACCGGCGGACCTACCAGATGGACGCCGGAAACCGCACTGAGGCCCTTCGCGAGGTGGAACTGGACCTCGCAGAGGGGGCCGACATCGTGATGGTCAAACCGGCCATGAGCTACCTGGACATCGTGGCCGATGTCGCCGCCATTAGCCCGGTACCGGTGGCGGCGTACCAGATCTCCGGCGAGTACGCCATGATCGAGGCCGCCGCCGCCAACGGCTGGATCGACCGGCGCGCCGCCATCACCGAGTCCGTGCTGGGCATCCGGCGCGCCGGCGCCCACATGGTCCTGACCTACTGGGCCGCCGAACTGGCCGGCTGGCTGAAGGAGTCCTGATGACCGACACCCCGGCTCCCCGATCCGCAGCGGCTCCCGAGGGCCCCACCGCCCCGGTGGGACCTGGCCGGATCCTCCTGGGCCTGAACACGTTCGGCGATGTCGGTGAGAACCCGGACGGAAGCCCGCAGCCGCATGCCCGGGTGCTGCGCCAGCTTCTCGAAGAGGCCCAGCTGGCGGACGCCGTCGGACTCCATGCCTTTGGCGTGGGCGAGCACCACCGCAAGGACTACGCGGTGTCCGCGCCGGAAGTCTTCCTCGCCGCCGCTGCCGCCCGCACCACCCGGATCCGCCTGGGCTCGGCGGTTACCGTCCTGAGTTCCGATGATCCCATCAGGGTGTTCCAGCGGTTCTCCACCGTGGACGCCATCTCCAACGGCCGTGCCGAAGTCATGCTGGGCCGGGGCTCCTTCATCGAATCGTTTCCGCTGTTCGGACTGGACCTGGCCGACTACGAGGTCCTGTTCGAGGAGAAACTCGAGCTGTTCGACAAGGTCCGGGCGCAGGAACCGGTGCACTGGGAAGGCCGCACCAGGCCCGCCGTGTCCGGGCTGAGCGTGTACCCGCCGCTGGAGCGCCACCTGCTGCCCACCTGGATCGGAGTGGGCGGCACACCGGAATCCGTGCTGCGCTGCGCCCAGTACGGCTACCCCATCATTTTCGCCATCATCGGCGGGCAACCGCGCGCCTTCCGTCCGCTCGTGGACCTCTACCGGGAAGCCATGGCCAAGTACGGCCACCCCATGCAGCAGGTGGCCACCCATTCACCCGGACACGTGGCCGACACCGACGAGCAGGCCAGGGAAGAACTCTTCCCGCACTGGCTGAAGCTGCGGAACAAGCTTGGCGCCGAGCGGGGCTGGGGACCGGCGGGCAGGGGCGAGTTCGACGCCCTGTGCGCACCCGAGGGCGCCCTCTACGTCGGCTCTCCCGAGACGGTGGCCCGGAAGATCGTCCTGCTGAAACAAAACCTGGGCGTCGACCGGTTCGACCTCAAATACAGCAACGGGCCGCTGCCGCACTCCGCCATGATGCGCTCCATTGAGCTGATGGGCACGGCGGTGGCACCCCGCGTGGCAGAACTGCTCGGCACCTGACGCACCCGGCAAAAGACAGCGCCGGCCACCTGAGAGAATAGGATCCATGACTTCCAGCAACCCTCGCAACGAGGAACTTTTCGATCGCGCCCGCCAGCTCATGCCGGGCGGGGTCAATTCGCCGGTCCGTGCCTTCGGGTCCGTGGGCGGAACGCCGCGCTTCATGGTCTCGGCCAAGGGTCCGTACCTGACCGACGCCGACGGCAAGGAATATGTGGACCTGGTCTGCTCCTGGGGTCCGGCGCTGCTGGGCCACGCCCACCCCGCCGTGCTGGACGCGGTCCACGCAGCCGTGGACCGTGGACTCTCCTTCGGCGCCTCCACCCCGGATGAGGCGAACCTGGCCGAAATCGTCAAGGAACGCGTTCCCGCCGTCGAACGCCTCCGGATGGTGTCCACCGGCACCGAGGCCACCATGACCGCCGTCCGCCTGGCGCGCGGCTTCACGGGACGCAACCTCATCATCAAGTTCGCCGGCTGCTACCACGGCCACCTGGACGGCCTCCTCGCGGCTGCAGGTTCCGGTGTCGCCACCCTCGCCCTGCCCGGCTCCGCGGGTGTCACGGAGGCCACCGCCGCCGAAACCCTGGTGCTGCCCTACAACGACCTCACCGCCGTCAAGGAAGCATTCGCCGCCCACGGGCAGAACATCGCGGCCGTGATCACCGAAGCCGCCCCCGCCAACATGGGCGTGGTGACCCCGGGGGAGGGCTTCAACCTCGGCCTGTCACGCATCACCCGTGAGCACGGGGCACTGCTCATCGTGGATGAGGTGCTCACGGGTTTCCGTACCGGCTACTCAGGCTACTGGGGGCTTACCGGCGGTGCGCCGGACGCCGCCGAGCCGTGGACCCCGGACCTGCTCACCTTCGGCAAGGTCATCGGCGGAGGAATGCCGACGGCGGCCCTCGGCGGGCGTGCCGACGTCATGGACTACCTGGCCCCCACGGGTCCCGTCTACCAGGCCGGAACGCTCTCCGGAAACCCGGTGGCGATGGCGGCCGGTGTGGCCACCCTGACCCACGCCACCCGGGACGTCTACTCCTTTATCGATGTCCGCTCGCTGGAACTTTCCTCGGCACTGTCCAGCGCCCTGGACTCCGCCGGGGTGGACCACTCCATCCAGTTCGCCGGCAACCTGTTCTCGGTGGCGTTCGGCACCTCGGCCAACGGCGTCCACAACTACGCCGATGCCCAGGCGCAGGAGAGCTTCCGCTATGCGCCGTTCTTCCACTCGATGCTGGAGGCCGGGGTATACCTGCCGCCGTCGGTCTTCGAAGCCTGGTTCCTCTCCGCCGCACACGATGACACCGCGATGAACCGGATCTTCGACGCACTGCCGGCTGCAGCGAAAGCTGCCGCCGCGGCGCAAGCCTAGCTCCGCCGTCGTTCGCCCTTCCTCAACACAAAGAAATCCCCGCCTCCTGGACATTGCCCCCTTGCGTGCAAGGGGGCAATGTCCAGGAGGCGGGGATTTTCTGTCGGTGCCTGCCTGTGAACCTAGAGGACGTCCGAGAGGAAGCCCTTCAGCCGGTCCGTCCGGGGCGCGGTGAAGATCTGCTCCGGCGGGCCGGATTCCACGACGACGCCGGCATCCATGAAGGTCACGGTGTCCGACACGTTGCGGGAGAATCCCATCTCGTGGGTCACCACCACCATGGTCATGCCACCCTTGGCCAGGTCGGCCATCAGCGCCAGGACGCCTTTGACGAGTTCCGGGTCAAGGGCAGAGGTCGCCTCATCGAAGAACATGACCTCAGGCTTCATGGCCAGGGCCCGGGCGATGGCCACACGCTGCTGCTGTCCACCGGAAAGGTTGGCCGGCCGGGAGTCGGCCTTGTGCTTCAGGCCCACCAGGTCCAGCTGTTCCAGGGCTTCGGCGCGGGCCTGCTCCTTGGACAGCTTCCTCAGCTTCCGCAGCGCCAGGGACACATTGTCCACCACCGTTTTGTGCGGGAACAGGTTGAACTGCTGGAACACCATGCCGATCCGCTGGCGGAGTTCGTCAGGGTTGTCCTTCAGCACCGAACGGCCGTCCAGGAGGATGTCGCCCTGGTCGGGTTCGATCAGCCGGTTCATCACGCGCAGCAGCGTTGACTTGCCGGATCCCGACGGGCCGATCACGGAGGCCGTGGTGCCCTTCTCCACATGCAGGTCAATGCCGCGGAGAACATGGTTGTGGCCGAAGGAAAGGTGCAGGTTCTTGCCGGTCAGGGTTCCGGAAGCGAATTCCGTCATGCCTGTGCCCCCTTGCCGATAGGCGCTGCCAGCTCGTCCGGTTCCTTCTTTTCCGGCTTGCCGGTCCGCAGCCGGTTGTCGATGAAGTTCACGAAGTGCGTCAGCGGAACGGTCAGGATCAGGTACAGTACCCCGGCCGCCACCAGCGGTGACAGGTTTCCGGTGTTGGCCATGGCGTCATTTCCGATCCGGAAGATTTCCCGGTCCGAAGCAGCGAGGCCAAGCATGAACACCAGCGAAGAATCCTTCAGCAGCGAGATGAACTGGTTCACCAGTGCGGGCAGGACCCGCCGGATTCCCTGCGGCACCACCACCAGGCGCATGGAACTGCCGTAGCTGAAGCCCAGCGCCCGGGATGCCTCCAGCTGGCCCTTCTCAACGCTCTGGATACCCGAACGGAATATTTCACCGATGTAGGCAGCCGCGATCAGGGTCAAAGCCAGGATGCCCAGGGGGTACGGGTTCCGGGACCCGGTGATTTCCCTGGCGATGGGGCTGAGCCCGATGCCGATGACCAGGATCACCAGGATGGCGGGCAGGCCACGGAAGATGTCGGTATAGATACGTGCCACCCACCGGGCTCCCGCGTTGCGGGAAATGCCCATCATGGCCAGCGCGAGACCCAGCAGGGAACCGAAGATGCCGGAAGCCACAGCCAGTATCAGCGTGTTGGGCAGGCCCACCATGAGCAGGGCGGGAATGACTTTGGCCATTTCCTCCCAGTTGAAGAAAGTGTCGGCCAGTTGGTCCAGGAGATCCATAAACGTCCCGGCTCAATCAGCTCTGCGGAACCGTGGCGGCCTTGCTGCCCGGCTTCCAGTCGGCCGGCATTTCGCGGTCCGGGTACCACTCCTTGGTCAGCTTGGACCAGGTTCCGTCGGCGATTACGGCGTCCAGGCCGGAGTTCAGCGCGTCGATCAGCGGCTGGTTGTCCTTGGCCACGGCGTAGGCCGTGAAGTTCTGCGTGTTGACGACGGATTCGGCGATGACCGTGCCGTCGCCTTCCTTGACCTGGCCCGTGGCCTGCTGGGACGGCGCCACCCAGGCGTCCACCTGGCCGTTGCGCACGTTGGCGTACACGGTGGCGTAGTCCGGGAAGCGGATCGGCTCGAGCTTGAGGGTGTTGGTGACGTAGTCGTCCTGGACGGTGCCCTGGACCACGCCGATGCGGAGGTCGCCGGTGAGGTCGGCGAAGCCCTTGACGTCGCTGTCGGTCTTGGCAACCACGGCCATGAAGCCAAAGTCGTAGCCGTTGGTGAAACCGACGTTCTGGCGGCGGGCGTCCGTGGTGGAGATGGAGGAGGACCCGACGTCGAACTGCTTGGTCTGGACCTGGGACAGGAGTGCCGAGAAATCGGTGGCGACGAATTCGACCTCGAGGCCGAGCTTGCCGGCGATCGCGCGCAGCAGTTCGTTGTCGTAGCCCGTGAACTTGCCCGAGGGGTCAATGAAGATGTTCGGCGGGGCGTCGGACAGCGTGCCCACCTCAAGCTTGCCTTCGGTGTTCAGGCCCAGCTTGGTTGTGTCGATCTGGTCGATCGGGGTGACGTCGGCGGTGGTGTACTTGTCCAGCGTCTGCTGGTCGCTGCCGGCGAGGGCGTCCGTGGGTGTCCCCGACGGCTCGGCGGACCCTGAGCCGCAGGCGGCGAGGGAGACAGCCAGGGCGAGTGCCACGGGAGCCGTGGTGAGCCACTTCATCGCTTTGATTTTCATCAGGTTGTCGCTTTCATCTGAGTCATTAGTCAACCGGGCCGCGAGGCTGCGCTGGTGGCGCCTGGCACCTGCCCGGCGCTGTTCAAGCACGGCAAGGCAGGGGTGACCGCAAAACTTTATTCTCTCACCTGGGGTTTTTCGGTGAACTCTCAAACAAAAGCACTGGCGGCATGCTCAGGAGCAAATATTATTCGATGTTTGGGCAATACTGCGCTTCGACCGAGCGGTCTGCGCAATGTAGCGCCGAATACCGGAGGTGGTTGCCTGCCCGCCTATGTGAAGCCCTGTTACTGTGACTTGCCTCGCATCCGCGCGGCAGCACTATGTCAGAAACCGCCGAGGCTCGCGTCCTGCGGGGGAAGTACCGGCCAGTCGCCCTCGATGACGGCAGCCGGCTTGGTCTTCCGGAGGTAGCCCTGGAAGTCTGCCGCCTGGCTGGTGGCCCAGTCCACCTGCAGCTGGTGGAGCTGGCTTGCGGGCATCATCAGCTTCGGGAATTTGCCGGCCATGGCGTCCAGGACCCGCAGCGTTGCCAGGGCATCGGCCGCAGAGGTGTGGGCATTGTCCAGTACCACGCCATACTCCTCGCACAGCGCCGTCAGGGTGCGCTTGCCCTTCCGGTAGCGGTCCACCTGCTTGTTCATGATGTAGGGATCCAGGACCGGGAAGCGGCTTAGCTGGGGCACGCCATAGCGCGCCGATTCCGCGGCCAGGACAGTGAAATCGTAGCTTGCGTTGAAAGCGATGACGGGGATATTCGTGTCAAAAAGGTCCTGCAGGACTGCGGCAAGTTCCTGCGTCACCTCATGCGCGGGCCTGCCTTCCCGACGGGCCTTTTCGGTGGTGACACCGTGTACGTCGCTGGCTTCCGTGGGAATCTCCACCCCGGGATCGGCCAGCCACTCATGTTCCCTGATGACGTCGCCGTTATGGTCCACCACCGTTACGGAGGCCGTGACAATACGTGCAGCCCGCGAGTTGCGGCCCGTGGTTTCCAGGTCGAAAGCTGCGCGGGGGAGGGTGTTCCAGGTGCTCATATGTCAACGCTAAAGGGCACCACTGACAATTCCGTGGAGCGCCACTGCCGCTAGATTGGATCAATGCGGATTGAGTACGTGGAGGCGGTGCTGGCCGTCGTGGAACTGGTGCCCGCCGCATCCGCCGTGGCGTACGGCGACGTTGCCGAGCTGCTGGGGTCCGGCGGCCCCAGGCAGGTGGGCGCCGTCATGAGCCACCACGGGAGCGGCGTGCCCTGGTGGCGGATCCTCAAGGCGAGCGGCCATGCACCCGCCGGGCACGAGGCAGAGGCCCTCCGCCACTACCTTGCCGAGGGGACGCCCCTCCTTGGTGCCTACCTGGAATACCAGCGGACCCGGGAAGGGCGCTGGCGGGTCGATCTTCAGGCCGCCCGGTGGGCGCCCGCCGAAGATGAACTGGACGTGATTGATGCCGTGGCCGAGGAGCTGGAGCGGCGGCTGCATGGATTGTCGGTGGCTGATGATGGAATGTCTGTGTGACAGTAACAACGCCCTTCACTGGCCCACGTGACGAGTACAGGGACGATTCCGCGGAAGGTCCTGCACCTGATGCTGACACAACGGCGGGCCCTGGAGCCGGCAGCACGGACCGCAGCCAGGGAAGACCGGCCGCGACAGGCCTGAAGCTGCTGCCACCCCGCCACGTCCATGCGGCAGAGCCGCTGCTGTCGGCGGACCAGCAGGCCGCGGTTGATGTACCCCAGGGGGCCGGGCCGGTACTGATGCCCGGTGCCCCGGGAACCGGTAAGACCACCACCCTCGTCGAGGCCGCCGTCCGCCGGGTGTTCCGGGACGGCGTGGATCCAGAGCGCATGCTGATCCTGGCACCAAGCCGCCTCGCAGCCGACACCCTCCGCGACCGCTTCACCGCACGGCTGGACAGGAGCCTGAGCACAACGCCGGCGCGTACCTGGGCGTCCTACGCCTTCGATGTCATCAGGCGCGCCAAAGCTGAAGGGCTTCTTTCCTTGTCCAGGCCGCCGAGGCTCCTCTCCGGGCCTGAGCAGGACCTCATCATCAAGGAACTCCTTGAAGGACACCGCCTCCCGGGCCTGGAACTGCCCTGGCCTGCCGATATGGAGGGGGCGCTGGAAACGCGCGGCTTCCGGCAGGAAGTCCGGCAGTTGTTTGACCGGATCATTGAATCAGGGCGCACTCCGGAGGACGTGGTGCGGCTCGGACGTGACTGCGGCAGGCCTGACTGGCTTGCCGCTGCCGCGCTGTATTCCGAGTACCGGGATGTCCTGGACCTTCGGATGCCGGAGGCTTTCGACCCCGCCGGGATCATCACGGCCGCCCGGCAGGTGTTCCAGGATTTTCCTGCGTTCCTGGCCGCGGAACGGGAGCGCCTGCAGGTCATCCTCGTGGACGACATCCAGGAGGCCAACCCCGCAGTCTTTGAGTTGCTGGCCGACATAGCCGGAGGCAAGGACTCCTTCGTGGCCTTCTGCCCGGACACCGTCGTCCAGGGCTTCCGCGGGGCAAGGCCGGACCTCGTCGCGGAACTGCCGCACCTGCTGTCGCCGGGGGCGCCTGTGGTGGAGCGTCCGCTGCGGTATGCCCACCGGCAGGGGACCAGGGTTTCCGAAGCCTGGCTAAGTGTCGCCGGACGGATCTCCCAGCGGGCGGGCGGCCAGCTTGCCAGGCGCCTCGACCAGCCCGGCGGCGACAGCCCGGAAGGGGCAGTGGAGGCACACCTTGTTCCGTCCGCCGTGCACGAACTGCGGTACGTGGCCCAGCGGATCCTGGACCAGCACATCAACCACGGCCGTGACCTGGCCGACGTCGCGGTCATTGTGCGCAACGGCGCCCAGGTCAGCGAGTTCCAGCGGTATTTGTCCGGACAGGGGATCGCCGTGCGTGTCCCCGTGGCAGAGTCCGCTGTCCGGGACGAGGTGGCCGTCCGTCCGCTGCTTGATGCCTTCGCCATCGCGCTGGACCCGGCACTGCTCACCCCCGAAGCCGCAGTATCGCTCCTGACCTCGCGGATCGGCGGTGCGACGTCCATCGAGCTCCGCCGGTTGCGGCAATCGCTGAGAAGGGAAGAAATCCTGGGCGGCGGAGGCCGTACCAGCGACGCACTGCTGGTCGAAGCGCTGCTGGAGCCTAATGCGCTGTCAACCCTTGGCATCGAGGGCCGCGCCGCACGCCGGGCGGCACGCATGATCCAGGCAGGCAGCAGGGCGGCTGCTGAACCCGGCGCCAACGCCGAGTCAGTCCTCTGGGCCCTCTGGAACTCCACCGGGCTCGCCGGCGCCTGGACGGAGACGGCCCTTTCCGGCGGACCGCACGGAGCACGCGCGGACCGCGACCTGGATGCCATGATGGCGCTTTTCCACACCGCGGAGCGTTACGTTGACCAGGTGCCCGGTGCGGGTCCTGAGCAGTTCCTTGAATATCTCCTGAACCAGGAGCTGCCCATGGACACCCTTGCCGCACGCGCACAGGTGGACGACGCCGTCGAGCTGATGACGCCTGCCAGCGCAGCCGGACGTGAATGGCCGGTGGTGATTGTTGCCGGCCTCCAGGAGGGCGTCTGGCCCAACACCCGGCTCCGCGGCGAGCTGCTTGGAAGCACCCTGTACAGCGATGCCGTGGAGCACGGCCCAGGCTACGCCCTGCAACGGGATCCCCTAAGCCGGCTTCGCGATATCCGGTATGACGAGCTCCGGAGTTTCTCCACAGCAGTCTCCCGTGCCCGCGAACTGCTGCTCTGCACCGCCGTATCCTCCGAAGACGACCAGCCGTCCTCGTTCCTCGACTATGTGGCGCCCCTGGCTCCCGGCCAGGAAACCCGCGGCTTCACTCCCGTTGAGCGTCCCATGACGCTCCGCGCGCTTGTTGCCGAACTGCGGCAGCACGCCCAGCTGGACGGACATGACGCTCCGCAGGCGGAGGAAGCGGCCAGGGTGCTTGCACGCCTGGCCAGGGCGGAGCCGCCCGTTCCGGGCGCGCATCCGCAGAGCTGGTGGGGTCTTCCCCCGCTGAGCTCCGAAGCGGCGGTGGTTCCACCCGGCGGCACGGTGTTCGTGTCACCGTCAAAAGTTGAGACAGTCCAAAAATCACCGCTCGACTGGTTCGTCCAGGCCGCAGGAGGTGAGGCTGCCACCGACTTCGCACGGAGCCTGGGCACCCTGGTCCACGCGATTGCCCAGGAACTCCCGGACGCCTCCGGCTCCGAGTACGTCGCGGAACTCGTCCGGCGCTGGCCCGCGCTGGGAATGAAGGACAATTGGGAGGGCAGGCTTGATTTCCAGCGTGCCGAGTCCATGGTGCGAAAGCTGGCCCAGTATGTCCTCCTGATGCGGAGCGAGGGGAGGAGCCTCGCAGGCGTGGAGCAGGAATTCGAGGTGGCGCTTGGAACGGTCCCTGTTGATGATGCCCCGGACCGCGACGCCGTCCTGCGCGGCCAGGTGGACCGGCTGGAGATCGACGCTGAGGGCCGTCTGGTGATCGTGGACCTGAAGACGGGGAAACGTCAGCCCGGCAAGGGGGAGCTGGCGCGGCATCCGCAGCTGGGTGCCTACCAGGCAGCGGTGCTTGCCGGCGGGTTCGACGACGGTCCGGGCGGCCAGGCGGGACCGGTACCCGGCGGGGCGGTACTGGCCCAGCTCGGAACCGGAGCAAAAAATCCGGCCATCCAGCAGCAGGACCCGATCGATCAGGAGGACAACTGGGCCCTGGACATGGTGAAGGATGCAGCTTCGGTGATGGGCGGCAGCGCCTTCGAAGCGCGGCACGATCCATCCAAAGGCAGCCACGGCGGCCACGGCTGCCGGCTCCCCGAAGTTTGTCCGTTGTGCGTGCGTGGAAGGCAAGTGACTGAATGATGCAGGACGTGCAAGAGCAGGGGTCGTCCCTTGCCGCCGGGCCTTCAGGCGCCCTGGCCTTGGCTGCCCGGGAAGCAGCACCGGCCGCCACACCGCCCCGGCCGCGGTTCAGCCCGGAAGAGCTTTCCGCGCTGCTGGGTGAAAAAAACGTGCCGACGCCGGAACAGTCGGCGATCATTTCGTCGCCGCTGACCCCGCGGCTGGTTATTGCGGGGGCAGGATCGGGGAAGACAGCCACCATGGCGGACCGCGTGGTGTGGCTCGTGGCCAACGGGTGGGTCAGGCCGGAAGAAGTCCTGGGTGTGACCTTTACCCGGAAGGCTGCCGGTGAGCTGGCATCGCGCATCCGTGCGAAGCTGGCTGCCCTCCAGCGGCTGGTTGCCCAGGACAAGATGGCCCAGGACACGGTTGGCCGGGAAAGGGGTCACACGGTTTTCCCCGAGGGGCTGCTCAGCAGCGACGCCCTGGAACCGAAGGTGTCCACCTACCACTCGTTCGCCAGCGGCATCGTCTCCGACTACGGGCTCCGGCTGGGGGTGGAGCGTGATGTGGTCCTGCTGGGCGGTGCGCAGGCCTGGCAGCTGGCCAGCGAGGTCGTGGAGGCCTACGACGGCGAATACGGACATTTCCGGGCAGCAAAGTCCACGCTGGTGAAGGCAGTCATCCAGCTGGCCGGTGAATGCGCCGAGCACCTCCAAGAACCCGAGGACGTCGAGGCCTGGCTGATGGCGCGGTTGTCCGACTTCGAGTCACTTCCTTACCTTGCCGACAAAAAGAAGAATCCCCCGCAGGCAGCGGCCGATCTCGCCGGAATGCTGCGGACCAGGGCTTCCGTGGCCGACATGGTGGGACGCTATGCAGAGGCCAAACGGGCCCGCGGTGCGCTGGACTTCGGCGACCTGGTGGCCCTCGCTGCCCGAGTGGCACGCGAAGTCCCCCTGGCTGCGCAGATGGAGCGGCAGCGCTACAAGGTGGTGCTGCTGGACGAGTTCCAGGATACGTCCCACGCCCAGCTCGTCCTGTTTTCAAGGCTCTTCGGCGGCGGACATGCGGTGACGGCCGTGGGTGATCCCAACCAGTCGATCTACGGATTCCGCGGAGCCTCGGCCGGGCAGCTCTTCCATTTTGTCCGGGAGTTTCCGGTGAGGCTGGAGACGGCCCCCCAGGGGTCGGAAGAAGGCGCCGCGGGGGAGCGTCCAGCGGAGGACACCGGGACCTGGGCTCCTGCGCCGACGTCCTACCTGACGACGGCCTGGCGGAACGGCCGCTCGATCCTGGCCGCGGCCAACGTCATGTCCGAGTCCCTGGGACGGGCGGCCGCGCAGCGCGGCCCCGCCGGCGGGGGAGGGGCCGTGGCCCCCGAAGTTCCGCCGCTGCAGCCCAGTCCGCACGCGGCGGCAGGATCCGTGGTGCTGGGCCGGTTTGCCAGCGACGTGGACGAAGCTGCCGCGCTCGCTGACGACATCCTCAAATACCGTGTGACGGACTTTGAGCTCAAGCCCGACGGTTCCCCGGTTCCGCCCGCCATCGCCGTGCTGTGCCGGCGCCGTGCGCAAATGGAACCCATCCGGCGCCAACTGGAGGCCCGAGGCATCGCCTACGAGATTGTCGGTCTCGGCGGCCTCCTCGATACCCCGGAAATCGTGGATCTAGTGGCCACCCTGCGCGTCCTCGCCGACCCCGGCCGCTCCGACGCGCTGATGCGCCTGCTCGCGGGGGCCCGCTGGCGGATAGGCCCGGCAGATTTGATGGCGCTGAGGGACTGGTCCAGCCAGCTCGCCCGGAGACGCGGCCAGGCCGGAGCGGCTGATGACACCGTCCCGGATGCCGAACCGGCCGTCCTGGAAGGCGACCTGACGGACACCGCCAGCCTCGTTGAAGCCCTGGACTGGCTGCCGCGCGAGGGGTGGACCTCATCGAACGGCAGGTCCCTCACCCCGGCCGCACGCGGACGGATGCTTCGGCTTTCGGCGGAGCTGCGCCAGCTCCGGGGCTACCTGGGGGACGACCTCACCACGCTGCTGGGAGAAGTGGAGAGGGCCATGCTCCTTGACATCGAGGTCGCCGCCAGGCCGGGCATCAGCATCCACCAGGCCCGCCGGAACCTTGACGCCTTCCAGGATGCAGCGGCCGGCTTCCTGCGCACCTCACAGCGCGTGGACATCCTCGCCTTCCTGTCCTGGCTGGAAGCGGCATCAGCTGAAGAAAACGGCTTGGAAGCACCGCCAAGCGATGTCAACCGTGAGGCGGTCCAGCTGCTCACCGTGCATGCCTCCAAAGGGCTGGAATGGGATGTTGTCTTTGTTCCGGGCCTGAATGCCAAGGACTTTCCCAGCGACCGTGACTCGCGCTGGAGCAGCGGATCCGCGGCCCTGCCCTGGCCGCTGCGCGGCGACCGGGCAGACCTGCCCCAGTGGGACCTGGACCAGCCGGACCAAAAAGGATGGCTGGACGCGGAAAAGGACTTCAAGGCAGCCGTCCAGGCGCACGGGGAGTCGGAGGAACGCCGCCTGGCCTACGTGGCGTACACCCGGGCCAAGCACGTCCTCTGGGCGTCCAGCGCAGCCTGGGTGGGGTCGAGGTCCGGGCGGGCCGACATGTCACAGTTCCTGGCCGAGCTGGAGCCATTGGCTGCGCCGGCCCGCGAAGGTCTCCCGGTGCAGGCAGGCATCCACCCGCGGTCTGTGGAGGAGGCTTCGTTGCCGGAGGCCAGCCCGCTGACCCTCGATGTGGAGGTGGCCGGCTGGCCCTACGATCCCTTGGAGGGGCCGGTGGATCCCCGGACGGGTGGGCGCCTCCGCCTTGGCACGGGCCGCAGGGATGCCATGGAACGGGCGTCCGCCCGGGTGGCAGCTGCCCTAGAGTCCATGCACCATGGAAGGGCCCTGCCCCATGAGCGGGCCCTGCCCCTGCCGGATGCCGGAGCGCCCGCGAATGCTCTATCCGGCCAGGACAACTTCATGATGGTCCCGGCTCCGCAGCTCAGCGGTCCGGCTGCCGGCTGGGCGAGGGAAGCAGCACTGCTGCTGGAACGCCGGGCAAGGAAGTCGTCCGCCCAGGAGGTGCACCTTCCCACCCATATTTCCGCATCCACACTTGTGGACCTCAACGAAGACCCGGAGGCGGTGCTCTGGCGGCTCCGCAGGCCGGTGCCGCGTGAACCGGGCATGTCGGCACGGAAGGGAACAGCCTTCCACGCGTGGGTGGAAGAGTACTTCGGGAGTGCAGGCATGCTGGACCTTGGCGAGGCGCCGGGTTCCGATGACCACATCGATGCGGCCTACGACCTCGACGCCATGGTGGCCACCTTCAGGTCCTCCCCGTGGGCCCACCGCTCCCCGGCTTTTGTTGAGGTCCCGGTGGAGACCCGCGTAGGTGACGTTGTGGTCCGTGGACGGATCGACGCCGTCTTCCAGGACGCGGACGGCCGCTGGGACCTGGTGGACTGGAAGACCGGACGGCGGCCGTCCGGGCCCCAGCTGCGGACCCGGGCGGTGCAGCTTGCCGTCTACCGGCTGGCGTGGTCGCGGCTGAAAGGCGTGCCACTGGAGGATGTCCGGGCGGCCTTCTTCTACGTTGCAGACAACAAGATCGTGCGGCCGCATGACCTCGCATCCGCTGACCAGCTGGAGGAGATGGTGGCGGCTGCCTTCACCTCTGCCTGAAAGTGCGTCGTGGACGTCCTTTAGCTGTCTCGCGCCCCGAGGCTAGCGCTTGTTGGCCTCAACAATGGTGAGGGCAGCCGTCGACGTGTCATCCGGACCACCTGGTGCGTCAGGGGCGCCGCCCCCGGTGCCGGCCGGGGGAGTTGCAGGTGCAGGTGTGGGGTCGACGGGGATAGGGGTCACGTGCACGGCCGGCTGGACTGCCGGTACCGGAAAGACGGTGACCGGAGGCACCGCTGCCGGCACATCGCCGTCGGCCGCCCGTAACCCGGGGCCAGCCCCTGCCCCCGCTGCAGGTTCCACGGAAGCAGGCGCAGCCTCGGCGGGGACCGTGGCAGCCGCCGGGGACGGAAGGGGCTCAATGCTGATGGGCTGCCCGCCGTGCTCTGCAATGTCGCTGGCCAGGGTGGCCAACATCTCTTCCGCCTCCGCCACCATGGTGGCGTCGCCGGCCGCGATGCCCTTGACCAGATACTGGGCCAGGGCGAATTCGGCCGACAGCGCTGCCCGCCGAAGCAGGTGCTTGTCGGGCTTGTCGCGGCGGCCGGCGGTGTAAGCGGCCAGGACGGCGTCCACGAAGTCCTGCTCGTTGGATGCCACCAGCCAGGCAAAGTCGTCGGCGGGGTCGCCGATGCGGAGGTCTGTCCAGCCGGTCACGGCGGTGACCCGGGAGCCCTCCACGAGAAGGTTGTCCTCATGCAGGTCCCCGTGCACCACGGAGGGATTGAAGCGCCACAAGGACACGTCCTCAAGTGCGTGCTCCCAGCGCAGCAGCAGGGCCGGAGGAATTTTTCCGGTGGTGGCGGCCTGGTCCAGCTCGTTCAGCCTGCGCTGCCGGAATTCGTTGGGGGTATAGCTGGGCAGGTCGGCATTGCTGACGATCGCGCGGGGCAGATCGTGGATGGCCGCCAGTGCCACGCCGATTTCCCGGGCCAGGGCATCCGGCCCGGCCGTCAGTTCCTCAACGCTGCGGGTGCTGCCGCCCAGATGCGAGTACACGAAAGTGCTCAGGCTTCCCAGGCGCACGCTGCCGGCAACCGTGGGCATCAGGAAGGGCAGTTCGGCGCGGATGGCCGGCGCGAAGGCGCGCAGCACCAGGAATTCTGTTTCCAGGCGGGCGCTGGCCTCGGCGTGGCGCGGCGACCTGACCCGCCAGCGCTTCCCTTCCGAGTCGAGGAGCAGCGCTGAGTCGAAGTCCGCGGGGTCGTCCGGAGCAGAGCTAACTGCCGTCGGTGTCAGCCCGGGGACTGCCGCGGTTGCAACGGCTGCCAGTTCAATCGCTTTTCTTCTCACCTTTCAACGGTAGATTGCCTGCGGGCCGGGAGGCCGGTCCGGCGGCGGCGAGTCTTGAGATACCTGCAAATAGGGGGGGTGGTGCCGCGGTGGGACGGCTGGAAATGTCATTTGTCAGCCCCAGTCAGTACGGTGGACCTATGAGCCATGCGGAGTCTGTTACACCGGTCTACCAGGGGCAGCCGGCAACGCTGCCTGCGAACCACCTCATGGACACCCTCCTCCCCGTCAGGCCGGCGCTGGTGGACCGCGGGTCGGCCGTCCGGACGGCGCCGGGGATCGTGGACGAACAACTGGCCAGTCCCGGAACGCTCGCTGTTGTGCTGTCCGGGCGGCAGGGCCTGGTGCAGGGCGGCGGCCTGTGCGTAGCCGCCGCACAGCCGTTGTTCCAGGAGCTCACGGCAGCCGGGTCGGCGCCTGAACTGGTCATCTACCTGGGCTCCGCGCTTCCGGATTCGGATCTGCCGGCTGGAACGGGGCTCCTGCTTTATGTGCTCCCGGAGCAGGTTGCTCCGGGTACAGCCGGGATCCCGTCCGATGCCCGCTGGGCCGGCTTCCGCGAGGTCGCAGCGGGGCTGAGCGCCACACACACTGCCCTCTTTGTGGAGGCCAGTGCCATCACCAACTGGCACGCCGGGCACACCCACTGCCCGCGCTGCGGTACCCCCACCGAGGTCGAGGCCGGCGGCTGGGTCCGCCGGTGTCCTGCGGATTCCTCGGAACACTACCCACGGACAGACCCGGCCATCATCGTTACCGTTGTGGGTCCGGACGGACGGCTGCTGCTGGGCGGCGGCGGTCCGCTGGACGCCAGGAACTATTCCACGCTGGCCGGCTTCGTGGAGCCCGGGGAATCACTCGAACAGGCCGTGGTCCGCGAGATTTATGAGGAGGTGGGAGTCCGGGTGACCACATGCCAGTACCTCGGATCGCAGTCGTGGCCGTTCCCGGCCTCCCTTATGCTTGGATTTACCGCCGTCACCGAAGACGCCGAGGCAAGGCCCGACGGCGTTGAGGTCACCAGGGCGCGCTGGTTCAGCCGGGAGGAACTCCAGGAGGCTGTACTCGCCGGCGATATCACCATTTCGAGCCGGCTTTCCATTGCCCGCTCGCTGATAGAGCACTGGTATGGCGGACGCATCCGGGACCTGGCCGAGGCCTGACCCACCACGAATCCACCAGACTCCAGCACGCGGTAGTCGAGACAAAGAGCAGCAGAAGTGACTACAGAACAATTTGACGGGGCAGCATCCCTTGAGGACCGCATCCTGGGAGGCCTGGACGCGGAGCAGCGGGAGGTGGCCAGCACCCTGAGCGGGCCGCTGTGCGTCCTGGCCGGGGCGGGGACCGGAAAGACCCGCGCCATCACCCACCGCATCGCCTACGGCGTCCATTCCGGCGTCTACTCGCCGCAGCGGCTGCTGGCCGTGACTTTCACGGCCCGCGCTGCGGCCGAGATGCGCAGCCGGCTGCGTGACCTTGGAGCGGGAAACGTTCAGGCGCGCACCTTCCATGCCGCGGCGCTGCGCCAGCTGCAGTTTTTCTGGCCGCAGGCTGTTGGCGGTACCCTGCCCAACCTGCTGGACCACAAAGCCCAGATGCTGGCCGAGGCCGCCCGGCGGCTCCGGCTCAGCACCGACAGGGCTTCCATCCGCGACCTCGCCTCGGAGATCGAATGGGCCAAGGTCTCCATGCTCACGCCGGCAAACTACCTGGAAAACGCGCAGGACAGGGGAGCCCCGGGCGGCTTCGACCTCACCGCCGTAGCCCGCGTCTTCCAGTCCTACGAGGACGTCAAGACCGACCGCAACGTCATTGACTTCGAGGACGTCCTGCTGATCACGGTGGGAATCCTCCAGGAGGACGAGAAGGTCGCCGCCACCGTCCGTGAGCAGTACCGCCACTTCGTGGTGGACGAGTACCAGGACGTTTCCCCCTTGCAGCAGCGGCTCCTGGAACTCTGGCTGGGCGGCCGCGACGAGCTCTGCGTTGTTGGAGACGCAAGCCAGACCATCTATTCGTTCACCGGAGCTTCCCCTAAGCACCTGCTGGAGTTCAAAGCCCGCTATCCGCAGGCCAACGTGGTCAAGCTCATCCGGGACTACCGCTCCACGCCTCAGGTGGTGAAGCTCGCGAACGACCTTTTGGCGGGCAGGCGCAGCGGAGGTCCCGTGGCCGACGCCGCCTGGGCCTCGCCCCTGCAGCTTGTGGCCCAGCGGCCGGCAGGCCCGGCGCCGCAGTTTACGGAATGTGCGGATGACGAGGCGGAGGCCGCCACGGTTGCCCAAAAGATCAAGGCACTGCTCGACGCCGGGACACCCGCCAGCGAGGTTGCTGTCCTGTTCCGCACCAACGGCCAGTCCGAGGCATACGAACAGGCCCTCGCCGCCGCCGGCATCGGCTACCAGCTGCGCGGCGGTGAACGGTTCTTTGCCCGCAAGGAGGTGCGCGACGCCATCCTGCAGCTGCGCGCGGCCACCCGGGCCGTCGCCGAGACGGACTCCCCCCAGCCGCTCGGGCAGCTGGTCCGCGACATCGTCTCCTCGCTTGGCTACACGGATGCGGCCCCGCACAGCGGCGGGGCCCTCCGGGAGCGCTGGGAGTCTCTGGCCGCGCTGGTTGCCCTTGCGGATGAACTGGTCCAGGTACGGGGCACACAGTTCAGCCTGGCCGACTTCGTCAACGAACTCCAGGAACGTTCCCTGGCGCAGCACGCCCCCACCGTCCAGGGTGTAACTCTTGCCTCCCTCCACGCAGCCAAGGGCCTGGAATGGGACGCCGTCTTCCTGGTGGGGCTCAGTGAAGGGCTGATGCCCATTTCGTTTGCCGACTCCCCGGAATCGGTGGACGAGGAACGCCGGCTCCTGTACGTGGGAATCACCCGGGCACGTGAACACCTGTCCCTGTCATGGTCCACCGCCCGGACCCCGGGCGGCCGCGCCAACCGCAAACCCTCAAGGTTCCTTGATGGATTGCGTCCCGACTCCGTGGCCAGTTCAAGCACCCGGGGGAAGGTGACGGTGACCCGCAGGAAAGCCGCCGCTCCCGCCATGTGCAGGGTCTGCGGAAGCATGCTCGGCACCGGGGCGGAACGCAAAGTGGGCCGGTGCAACTCCTGTCCGCCGGGCTACGAGGAACAAACCTTCGACGCCCTCCGTAACTGGCGCCGGGAGGTTGCCCTCTCCGCCGAGGTGCCCGCATTCGTGGTGTTCACCGACGCAACCCTGACGGCCATTGCCGAAGCACGCCCAGCGTCGCTCGAAGAGCTCGCCCGGCTGGCAGGGGTGGGACCTGCAAAGCTTGAACGGTATGGGGAAGACGTCCTGCGTGTCCTGACGGAAAGCACGTCGCTGTAATGGCCGGCCACTTCGCGGGGCATAAGGTGGCGGCTGCTGCTTCCATCACCACGGAGGACGGCGCGCCTGTAGTGGTCCGGCGTTCGTCCCGGCGCACCCGCACCGTAGCCGCGTTCTGGGAGAACGGAACCGCGGTGGTCGCGATACCCGCCCGGTTCACTGCTGCCCAGGAAGCCGAATGGGTGCACAAGATGGTGGCAAAGCTGCAGCGCCAGGGGGAGCGGCGGGCGGCAGCGGGCAGGAGGCGGCCGGCCACGGACGCTGCCCTCGCGGAACATGCGGCTCAATTGTCTGCCAAGTACCTGGGGGGACGCGCCGTACCGACGTCGGTGCGCTGGGTCAGCAACCAGAACTCGCGTTGGGGTTCTGCCACTCCGGCAGAGGGAACCATCAGGCTCTCGGACAAACTGCGTCCCATGCCCCAGTGGGTGATCGACTACGTCCTGCTCCATGAGCTCGCCCACTTGCTGGTGGCTGCGCACAACGCTGCCTTCTGGCAGCTGCTCGAGACGTACCCGGAGACGCAGCGGGCCAAGGCGTTCCTTGAGGGTGTTTCCTTTGCCACCGGACGCGGCATGGCCGACCCCGACGCTGACTGAATCCGTCCTGCCGGCGGACACCGCCGGGGCGGGGTCCTAGCCTTTCGGCTGGCCCTCCTGGCCCTCACTGCCCTCGTCGTCGGGACGCCCGCCGTCGTCCTTCTTTGCGGTGCCGTCCTGTCCGCCGGCGCCACTGCCTTCTTCCGCTTCCGGCGGGGAGTCGAAGCCGCCGCTGAGGAGCTTCTGCAAAGCGTCGTCCACTTCGCTGTCACTTGCTTCTGCCAGCTTGCGGCGCCCGCTGAAGCCCTTGGGATCGTCCAGGTCCTCGGCAGTCGGCAGCAGGTCCGGGTGGTGCCAGATGGCGTCGCGGCCCTCGATGCCGCGTTCTTCCTTGAGGGTGGCCCACAACGTGGCGGCGTCGCGCAGCCTTCGGGGCCGCAGCTCCAGCCCCACCAGGGAGGCAAAGGCGTGCTCGGCCGGACCGCCGGTTGCCCGCCGGCGCCGCACGGTCTCCCGCAGCGCGCCCGCGGACGGCAGCAGGTTCTCGGTGGCCGCGGCAGTGAGTTCGTCCACCCAGCCCTCCACCAGCGCCAGGGCGGTCTCCAGCTTTTCGAGGGCCTGGTCCTGCGCCGGCGTCCGCTGCGGCATGAAGACACCCTGCGACAGGGCCTCCTGGATGCCTTCCGGGTTGCTGGGGTCAAGGTCCCGTGCAAGTTCCTCGATGCGCGAGGTGTCGATGTGGATGCCGCGGGCGTACGCCTCGATGGCACCCAGCAGGTGTCCGCGGAGCCAGGGGACCTGGACGAACAGCCGTGCGTGGGCGGCTTCCCGCACTGCGAGGAAGAGCCGGATGTCGTTCTCGGCCAGGGACAGGCCCTCCCCGAACGCCGCGACGTTGGCCGGCAGCAGAGCCATCTCCAGGTCCGCGAGGGGGACCCCGATGTCGGTGGAACTGACCACATCAGCGGAGAGGGCACCGATGGCCTGGCCCAACTGCATGCCGAAGATGGCGCCGCCCATGTTCTGGAGCATCGAGGACGCCCCGCCCATCATGGACTTCATTTCCTCGGGCATCTGCTCCGTCATGGCCGAGGACAGCGCATTTGCGATGCTGTTGGCCACCGGCTCGGTCAGCCGCTTCCAGGTGCCCAGCGTGGCCTCCACCCATTCCGCCCGGGACCAGGCCCGGCCGATCAGGCCCGTGGCGGGAAGGTCCGTGACGGGGTCCAGCCACAGCTCCGCCAGGCGGAGGGCCTCATCAACCTCGCGT
The DNA here is from genome assembly GCF_023708005.1 of Pseudarthrobacter sp. NCCP-2145. NCBI lineage: Bacteria > Bacillati > Actinomycetota > Actinomycetes > Micrococcales > Micrococcaceae > Pseudarthrobacter > Pseudarthrobacter sp. NCCP-2145. The sequence continues at coordinate 143,394 of NZ_BRCG01000004.1, forward strand.
GACTGCTGGGACGTTACCGAAGGGTCGCTGCCGCTCGCGGCAACACGGCGGGCGTTGTCGTGGGCAAGCTGCCAGTTGACGGGCCCCTCCGAAGGGGCGCTCATCATTGCCTGCACCTGGGAGAACATCTGCGCCAGCAGGTTGGGGTCGTTCGGAAGCCCCGCAGCCTTGGCCAGTTCAGCGGGGTCGAAATTCTCCATCCCCTTGCCGCCCATCAGGTTCTGCAGCATCTCGGTCAACGGATCCTTGGGGGTGTCGTCGCCGTTGGACGGATTGAGTGGATTGGAGGTCATGATCCCGCCGATCGTCGGTGTGGCTGTCAACCTTCACGGTACCCCGGCCATGGTCGGCTGTCTGCCGGACGGCGTCGTCGTTCGCTCTAGGCAAAGAGCTGGCATCCACCGGCACCGCGTAGTCTTGGTTGGGTGACTACAACCCGTGGCGGCCACCCCTCAGACGACCACGCTCCTGAGCTCTTCACCCGCGGCCTGCCTGCGCAAACAGGCGAAACACGCGTGCCGGGCACGTCCGCCCATGAGGAAAGGGCCGACGACGGCACGGCGGGCGGTGCGCCCGCTCCGGAACGCGCTCCCCGGGACAGGAAAGTGTCGGCGATGCTGCTCGCGGGAATGTCGGCGCTGGGCCTGGGAATTGCCGTGGGCACCCTCCCCGTTCCCTACGTCGTGGAGTCGCCCGGCCCGACGTACAACACCCTGGGCGAAAGCCAGGGGAGCCCGGTCATCAGCATCAGCGGCCGGGAAACCTACCCGGCCAAGGGAAACCTGGACCTGACCACGGTCTACGTGGACGGCGGCCCCAACGGCCCGGTCAGCATCCTGGATGCGTTTTCGGCGTGGGTTGACCCTTCCAAAGCCGTGCACCCCGTGGAACTGCTTTATCCCACGGGCACCACCAGGGAAGAGGCAGAGGAACAGAGTTCCGTGGCGATGACCACGTCACAGGAGAACGCCGTAGCTTCTGCCCTCAAAGAGCTTGATATCCCGTTCGGGCAGCAGCTGCAGGCCGCCGGCCTCTCCGAGAATTCGGCCTCGGACGGAAAGATCCAGCCCGGCGACATCCTGAAGACCATTAACGGCAAGGACATCACCTCGCTGGCGGTCGTCCAGGAGGAACTGGCCGCGGGAAACGGCGTGCCGGTCTCTGTGGCAGTGGAGCGTGACGGGAAGTCCGTCACCGAAACCATCACCCCCCAGGACAACGGCGAGGGCCGCTTCATCCTCGGAGTAATGCTCAAATACCTGTTCACCTTCCCCTTCGACGTCGAGATCTCGCTGGAGAAAGTCGGCGGTCCCAGCGCGGGGCTGATGTTCTCCCTGGGGATCATCGACACCGTCACACCGGGAGACCTGACGGGCGGCAAGCACATCGCAGGGACCGGAACCATCTCCCCGGACGGCCTCGTGGGCCCCATCGGCGGCATCGAACAGAAACTGCAGGGGGCCCGGGCCGCGGGAGCAACGTTATTCCTTGCCCCCGCCGCGAACTGCCAGGAAGTAGCAGGGCACATCCCCGACGGGCTGCAGGTAGTCCGGGTGGAGACCCTGGCAGAGGCGCGCGACGCCGTCGAACGTGCAGGTAACGGTCAGGACACGTCCGGCCTTCCGGCCTGCCCGGGCAACTAGACTGGGCGCAACTAGACTCGACAGGAACTAAGCTCTACCGCCACTCGTGGCAAATATGACGGACGAAACCGGCCGTTTGACCGGTGCCGGACGTCGCACGCACGCACGCTCTGATTTATCTGACGACCAGCTATGAGGTACCCAGTTTGTCCCGTCCCGCCAGCACCATGTCCACAGGCAGGCCCCCTTCACGACGCGGGGCGTTGACGCCCACCTTGATCGTTGTTGCCCTGGTGGTAGTGGGCTTCATCTTCTTTGCCAACGTCTGGACCGACGTCCTCTGGTACCGGCAGTTGGGGTTCATCGAGGTCTTCGTCACCGAGAACCTGGTCCGGATCGGTATCTTTGCCGCCGGTTTCGCCATCATGTTCCTGGCGGTGTTCTTCGCGATCCGCATCGCGTACAACGCCCGCCCGGTGTACGCGCCCGACTCCGAAATCAGGGACAACCTGAACCGCTACCAGGCGCAGCTGGAACCCGTCCGGCGCGTTGTCATGATCGGGCTCCCCGTCCTCTTCGGGCTCTTCGCCGGCAGCGCCGCCGCGAGCCAGTGGCAGAAGGTCCTCCTGTTCTTCAACCAGGAGCCCTTCGGCAAAGAAGACCCCGAATTTGGTATGGACATCAGCTTCTACCTGATGTCGCTCCCGTTTTTTGGTTTCGTGACCGGCTTCCTGATCAGCGTTGTGGTGATTGCCGGGATCGCGGGCATCCTGACGCATTACCTCTACGGCAGCATCCGCCTGATGGAACGCGGCGTCTTCACCAGCCGGGCCGCACAGATCCATATCGCCGTCGCCGGCGCTTCCTTCCTGGTGCTTCTGGGACTCAACTTCTGGCTGGACCGCTTCACTGCGGTCCAGAGCAACAGCGGACGCTGGGCCGGCGCCCTGTACACGGATGTCAACGCCGTCATTCCCACGAAGGCCATCCTCGCCGTGGCGGCGGTGCTCGTTGCCGTCCTGTTCGTTGTCGCTGCCATCATCGGCAAGTGGCGGCTGCCGGTTATCGGAACCGCCATGCTGGTCATCACGTCCATCCTGGCCGGCGGTGTCTACCCGTGGGTGATCCAGCAGTTCCAGGTTCGTCCCTCGGAGGAGACGCTGGAAAAGGAATACATCCAGCGCAATATCAACAACACGCGTGAGGCCTACGGCCTGGACAAGATCCAGGTGGACCGCTACAACGCCACCAACACGGCCAGCACCGGAGCCCTCGCGCCCGATGCCCAGACCACGGCAAACATCCGGTTGCTGGACCCGAACCTGATTTCGGATGCGTTCTCCCAGCTTGAGCAGTACCGCCCCTACTACCAGTTCCCGGAAGCCCTCAATGTGGACCGGTATGAGGTGGACGGCAAGATCCAGGACACCGTGATCGCGGTCCGCGAACTCAACCCCGCCAACGTGGCAACCAACCAGCAGGGCTGGCTCAACCAGCATGTTGTGTACACCCATGGCTACGGTGTTGTGGCTGCAAAGGGCAACAAGTTCACCGTGGACGGCAAGCCGGAATTCCTGCAGTCGGGTATTCCGTCAACAGGTGTCCTGGGTGACGATTCAACCTATGAGCCCCGAATCTACTTCGGTGAATCCTCTCCCGACTACTCGATCGTTGGCGCGCCGGACGGCGCCCCAGCCCGCGAGCAGGACCGGCCGTCGGGCAGGGAAGGCGAGGGGGACAACCAGTACACCTTTGAAGGCAACGGCGGCCCCAACGTGGGCACGTTCTTCAACCGCGTGCTCTACTCCATCAAGTTCCAGTCCTCAGACCTGCTGCTTTCGGACGGCGTCAACCCCGAGTCGCAGATCCTGTATGACCGCAGTCCCCGTGAGCGCGTGGAAAAGGTTGCCCCATACCTGACCGTCGATGGGAACGCTTATCCGGCAGTGGTGGACGGCCGCGTCAAATGGATCGTGGATGGCTACACCACCAGCCAGTTCTACCCGTACTCCCAGCAGGAGCGGCTTTCCGATGCCACGGCGGACACCCAGACCACGTCCGGCCGCGCGGTTGCCTTGCCCAACAGCACCGTCAATTACATCCGGAACTCGGTGAAGGCCACCGTTGATGCATACGACGGTTCGGTCACCCTGTACGCCTGGGACGACCAGGACCCGCTGCTGAAGTCCTGGCAGAAGGTGTTCCCCGCCTCTCTCAAGCCTTTCTCGGAGATGTCCGGCGATGTCATGAGCCACGTCCGGTACCCGGAGGACCTGTTCAAGGTCCAGCGCCAGCTCTTGGGGGAGTACCACGTGACCGATCCGTCCACGTTCTACCAGACCAAGGATGTCTGGAGCGTGCCGGCGGATCCCACCGTTGAATCCAACAGCGGCGTTAAGCAGCCGCCGTTCTACATGTCCCTCCAGATGCCGGACCAGGACAAGCCCGCCTTCCAGCTGACGTCGTCGTTCATCCCGCAGATTGTCAACGGGAACGCACGCAACGTGCTCTATGGCTTCCTTGCCGCTGACTCGGATGCCGGGAACGAGGCGGGTGTGAAGGCGGAGAGCTACGGCAAGCTGAGGCTGCTGCAGATCCCGCCGGAGATCCAGGTGCCGGGTCCCGGCCAGGCGCAAAACAAGTTCAACTCCGATCCCACGGTTTCGCAGGCCCTCAACCTGCTGCGCCAGGGAGCGTCTGAAGTGCTCAACGGCAACCTGCTGACGCTTCCGGTAGGCGGCGGCATCCTGTACGTCCAGCCTGTCTACCTCAAGTCGACCGGCGAAACGTCGTACCCCACACTGCAGCGCGTCCTGGTGGCATTCGGCGACAAGGTGGGCTTCGCCCCCACCCTGGACGGGGCACTGAAGCAGCTCTTCGGAGGAGACTCCGGGGCTGCCGCGGGCGATTCGGACAACAACGGACAGACCCCGGTAGATCCGGCTGCGCCGGGAACCCCTGCGGGAGCTGACGCCAAGGCTGAGCTGAAGGCCGCACTGGATGAAGCGAATGCGGCGATCCGGGAGGGCCAGTCGGCTCTAGCTGCAGGGGACTTCGCAGCCTACGGCGAGGCGCAGAAGAAGATTGCGGCTGCCCTCCAGAAGGCAGTGGCTGCGGAAGCGAAGATCCCGGTTGTCGCACCCGAGGCCACGCCCGCGCCGGCAGCCACCGATGCGCCTGAAGCGAGCCCGTCACCCTCAGCCACCAGCTGATCACGACGGCGGACAACGGCACCTGCTCCTTCGGGGCAGGTGCCGTTTGCGTTGGCGAGACGGAGATCACGCGTCCACGATTTGGCCTTGTGTTCACGTACCGGTAAAGTAGTTCTTGCGACGCGGGGTGGAGCAGTTCGGTAGCTCGCTGGGCTCATAACCCAGAGGTCACAGGTTCAAATCCTGTCCCCGCAACTGATGGAAGCATCCGGACACTGGAAACAGTGTCCGGATGTTTTTGTTTAAGCGCCGGGGACTTCCTGCCGACCCAGGCGAGAATTCCCGAGTGGAAAACGCGGCCGGAAAACTAGGGTAGTGTTGTTTCAGCGACGCGGGGTGGAGCAGTTCGGTAGCTCGCTGGGCTCATAACCCAGAGGTCACAGGTTCAAATCCTGTCCCCGCAACTATGTGAAGACCCTGACCGGCTACCAGCCGGCCGGGGTCTTCTTTTTTCCGTGGATACGTGCAGTTCCTAGTATTCTCTTTCGCAGAGCCTCACACGCCGTGAGCACTTGGCCAGTCATTCTCGAGAGGAATGTTGTTCGATGTCCACACCCACGAAGAAGCCCCGTACCGCGGCGGGTCAGCGGTCGCGACTCTACTGGGGGGTGCCTGCCGTCCTCGGAGGGCTGGTCCTGGTGGTGCTGGTTGCCAGGTGGCTGATGGGGCTGCCCGCCGTCGCTTCCTTCGTGGCTGACTATCCGGGCCATTCGGAGCTTCCGGACAATGCCCCCGTGGGCTTTCCCGCCTGGCTTGCCTGGCAGCACTTCCTGAATGCGTTCTTCCTGCTGCTGATCATCCGTACCGGGTGGCAGGTGCGGACCACCACCCGCCCCAGCGGGCACTGGACACGGAACAACAAGGGCCTGATCAAGACGAAGAACCCGCCCACCAAAATCAGCCTTGAGCTGTGGTTCCACCTGACGCTGGATGTCCTGTGGATCCTCAACGGCCTGGTGTTTGCGGTGCTGCTTTTCGCCACCGGCCAGTGGATGCGGATCGTGCCCACCAGCTGGGACGTCTTCCCCAACGCGCTCTCCGCGGCACTGCAGTACGCGTCCCTGGACTGGCCTACCGAGAACGGCTGGGTCAACTACAACGCGCTGCAGTTGCTGTCCTACTTCGCCACAGTCTTCATTGCCGCTCCGCTGGCGTTCATCACGGGCCTGCGGATGTCCGGTGCCTGGCCCAAGAAGGCTGCCGGCCTCAACAAGGCGTTCCCCATCGAGTGGGCGCGCGCCGTCCACTTCCCGGTGATGATCTACTTCGTGGCCTTCATCGCCGTGCATGTCTTCCTGGTGCTCGCCACCGGAGCCCTGCGCAACCTCAACCACATGTACGCCGTGCGCGACGACGACGGGTGGTTGGGTTTCTGGGTGTTCCTCGCCTCGGTGGTGGTCATGGTGGCCGCCTGGTTCCTGGCGCGCCCGCTGTTCCTGCGGCCCATCGCGTCCCTGATGGGCAAGGTCAGCCGCTGACGGGCGCCTGGCAGCAGCCCACGCCCGTGGAGCGGGGTCAGCTGTCCCTGAGCTTCTGGTAGGCCTCAAGGGCCCGCTCCCTTGACTCGGGCAGGTCCACCAGGGGCCCTGGATATCCGTCCAGTTCCACGCCGGCCTTCCAGGGCTCGTGGATCGTCTTTCCGTCCAGGTCCGCCAGCTCGGGGAGGTAGTGGCGCAGGTAGGTGCCCGCGGCGTCGAATTTCTTGCTCTGGGTGACGGGGTTGAAGATCCGGTAGTACGGTGAGGCGTCCGCTCCTGAGCCGGCAACCCACTGCCAGTTGGCGGGATTGCTGGCCGCGTCCGCGTCCACGAGGGTGTCCCAGAACCAGGCTTCCCCGACGCGCCAGTCCGTCAGGAGGTTCTTGACCAGGAAAGACGCCGCGGCCATCCTCACCCGGTTATGCATCCAGCCGGTCTGCCACAGCTGGCGCATACCTGCATCGACGAACGGATACCCGGTCCGGCCCTGCTGCCAGGCTTCCAGCTCATCCTTGCCGGGCTTCTCCCATTCGAACCGGTCGAAGTCCGGACGGTAGTTGCGGGTGGCAAGATCCGGGTTGGTGTATAGAAGATGCCAGCAGAATTCCCGCCAGCCGAGCTCCGAGCGGAAGATGCCGACGTCGGCAGGCACCTTGTCCGGGTACCGGCGGCGGATCTGCCGCCACACACGGAAGGGACTGACTTCGCCGAACCGCAGATGGGGTGAAAGCCGGCTGGTACCTTCCACCCCGGGGATATTCCGGCCGGTTCCGTATTCGTCCGCCGGCCCGTCCAGGAAATCTTTGAGCCGGCGCTCGGCGCCGTCCTCGCCCGGTTCCCAGACAGCGGCGAGTCCGCCGCTCCAGTCGGGGGCGGAGGGCAGGAGTTCCCAGCCATCAAGGGTGTCGCCCGCCTGCGTGGTCCTGGTTGACTTCGGGGGCGCCGGCAGCGTTCCCGGAACCTGGAGGGGATCGCGGATATCAGCGCCGGCAAGGCAGGCCCGCCAGAACGGCGTGAACACCTTGTAGGGCCCGCCGGCGCCGGTCCGGACAGTCCAGGGCTCAAACAGGAGGTTCGCCTGGTAGCTCGAGGCGTGGATACCGTTCTCAGTGGCCCACGCCTTGACAGCGGCGTCCACCGTGCGCTCCGGCCGGCCGTAGCGGCGGTTCCAGAAGAGGTGGCGGGCGTTGGTTTCGGCTGCGAGCTCCCTGACGACCTGTCCGGCCGGCCCGCGGCGGAGGAGCAGCCGGGAGCCTTTGGCTTCCAGTGCACCCGCGAGGGAGGCAAGGGAATGGTGCAGCCACCACTTCGTGGCTCCTCCAAGCGGCCGGACGCCTTCTGACTCCTCATCGAGGGCGTAGACGACCGTCAGGGGCAGCCCGAGCGCGGCTGCTTCGGAAAGCGCGGGGTTGTCATCAAGCCGAAGGTCGTCGCGGAGCCAGACGATGGAGGTCTCAGTGGAGGAAGCCATGCAACCACGCTACACACTGGCGGGAACGGATAGGGCCGGGGCCATCAGTGGCCCCGGCCCTACCGGTTGTCTCTAGAGCAGGCGGAACGTCCCGCCGCCGGTCAGAGTTTGTCGAAGTCTGCTTCGTCCACCGTTGAGCCCGTTGCTGCCGGGCCTGCGGCGCCGAGGGCCGGCTTCGACGAGTTGCCGGACTTCAGCGCGGCCAGGCGTGCCTCGATCTCAACCTGCTCACCGAGGTCCTCCAACTGGTTGAACTGCGCGTCCAGGCTTGAGGCTGCGAGTTCCTGCTGGCCACGGACCTTGGCTTCCTCGCGGCGGATTTTCTCCTCGAAGCGGCCCACTTCGCTGGTGGGATCCATGAAGTCGATGCTCTTGATGGCATCGTGGACCTGGGACTGGGCTGCAGCGGTCTTGGACCTGGCCACCAGCTCATTCCGCTTGCTGGTCAGCTCGTTCAGCTTGCCCTTCATCTGGTCCAGGCCGGTCTTGAGCTTGTCCACCACTTCACGCTGGGAGGCGATGCTGGGTTCTGCCCCCTTGGCCTCATTCTCGGCGGACATCTGGCGCTGCAGGGCCACCTTGGCAAGGTTGTCGAACTTCTCGGCATCAACAGTGTCGCCGCTGGCCCGGTATTCGTCCGCCTTCCGCGACGCCGCGAGGGCTTTGTTGCCCCAGTCCTGTGCGTTCTTAACGTCCTCGCGGTAGTCATCCTCGAGCATCCGCAGGTTCCCGATGGTCTGCGCCACGGCGGACTCGGCCTCCGCGATGTTGTTCGTGTAGTCCCGGACCATCTGGTCCAGCATCTTCTGGGGATCCTCAGCGTTGTCCAGCAAGGTGTTGATGTTTGCCTTAGCCAGCTGCGCGATACGGCCAAAGATGGACTGCTTAACCATGTTGCTACCTTTCGTCCTGCTCTGTGGTGACCACTGAAATCAGTGAACAGTTGTGGTGTGGCTTGTGCGGGGCCCGGAAAGCGGGTCGGAGCCAACGGCGATCAGAAACTTCCGGAGTCGCCTCCGCCGAAATCGCCTCCGCCGAAGTCTCCGCCGCCCCAGCCGCCGCCGTCGCTGTGGCCACCACCCCAGCCTGCGCCGCCGCCTCCGTTGAGGATGGAGTTGATCAGGATGCCGCCCAGGATGGCGCCGCCGAGGCCTCCGCCGCCGCCTCCGCCAAACATGCCGCCGCGGCCGTAGCCCTGGTTGGCGTAGCCACCGAAGTGGTCAACGTCAGCCTGTGCCAGCTGGGCTGCCTGCGCTGCCAGGGCGTGCGCCTGCTGGGCGTAGGTCAGGGCAGTAACAGGATCGGTGCGTGCAATAGACAGTGCGTAATCCAGGTTCCGCTGGGACTCGGCCAGGCGTGTGCGTGCTTCTGTCCCCACACCGCCGCGGCGGGCGGTGATGTAGTCCGAAGTTGCGCTGATCTGGGCCTGGGCAGACATGATGGTCTGCTGGAGCGAGGCCTGTGCCCGGCGGGCCTGTTCCTGCTGGTCCCTGATGCCGCTGAGGGCCTGGTCCAGTGACTGGTGGGCAGTCTCGACGCGCTGCAGGGTGGCAATGGGGTCGATCTTGCCGCCCTGGATCTCCGCCTTGACCTGCGCCAGGGCATTTTCAACTCCGGCGACCGGACCGGCGAGCTCGGGGTGCGCCCCCGACTGGATCATGGCCCGTGCCTGGGCGAGATCCTGGGAGGTGTCCACTACTGCGTTCTCGAGGCTGCTCCGGGCTTCATCCAGGTTGGAGGAAACCCTGGCGATGGCGTCGAGGAGGACGTTCGTCTGGTGCAGGCTCTCTTCGGCTGCGCGGACTGCCACTGCGGCAAGGCTACCTTCGCCCTCAGCCAGCTTCTGCTGCGCGGTGGCGGTAGCGTTCTGCACGAATGCCAGGCGTTCCTTGGCCTGCAGGATGTTGTCGGAAACCTGGGTCAGGGCACTTTCCGCATACTTGGCACGGAGGGAGGTGAGGGACTCTTCGGCACTGGAGATTTTCGAGTCCGCTTCGCGCGCACCGGCGTTGACTGCTGCCAGTGCCTGCGGTGCGTTCTTCTCGAGTTCACGCAGGGAATCGAAGTCGGCCTTCTGCTCCTGGAGGGATGCCAGCGCGGCTTCGGACCGGCGGATGATCTCGCCGAGCCACGTCCGCTGCTGCTCTTCAGTGTCGGGGATGTGATCGTCCAGCTGCTGCTGCAGCTTGAAGGATTCGCTCAAGTGGGCCTTGGCTTCATGCAGCGCCTTGGTGAAATTGCCGACGGCGGAGTCACCGTACTGTGCCTGGGCGAACATGAGTTCCTGCTCGCTGGACTTGATGGCGTCGTCCGCCTCGATCAGGAGGGAGCCGCCCTTGCGGCGAAGTTCCTCGATGCTCAGCGACGCGAGCGGATCGAGTTCAGCGCCCTGCGGACCGTAGCTGGCATTCGCTGCCTGCCCGGCTGCCTTCTTGCGCTTGTTGCGGAAGTAGAGGTAGGCGCCCGCACCGCCAACGGCCACTACGCCCGTTCCTACGAGGACTGCAGCGCCGGCGCCTTCACCGGAGGGGACGTTGCCGGCGCCGCCACTGGCGGCATCCCCGATCGCCGCCGCCGTGTCAATTGCTGCCTGGGCGAAGTCGGGATTTCCACCGGCAAGGTTGGCCGTAACCGCGTTCTGGCTTATGGCTCCCTGCTTGGACTTGATGGGGCTGGCAGAGTTCAGGGCAAAGCTGAATTTGCCGTCGTCTTTTGCTATGGCGAGGATAGCGTCGGACCTCCCCATGCCCTTCTGCGTGGCAACGGCTGCGGCCCAGTCTGCTGGCACAGTTGGGTTGGTGAACCTGTCTACGGTCACGACGTAGAGGTTGTATTTGTGGTCCTTCAGCAACTTCTGGATTGCCTCTTGGACTTCCCCCTCGCGGCTTCCGAGCACATCCGCGTTATCCACGATGTTCTGGCCGGAGGGGATAGAAACCGGATCCTCGGCCCAGGCCGCGCCAGCGGGCAACGCCAGGAAGGCGGTAAGGCCGATCACGGCGAATAAACGTTTGAACTTTGACCGCATGTGCAACCCTTCAGCACGCCTGACACCGATTCGGGACGAATCAGTCGTCTCAGAATCCAGCAGCGCCCCCACGCTTGGTGTGAAGCCGCAGGTCGCTGTGGCAATTCATCTTGATTCTATGGTGCACCCCACAGCCCGTCCATCGGCCCGAATATGCCAGCAGCGAAACGCCGGTCCGCACGTCAGCCGCGCCAGGAACCGGCGCTCAGGAAGCTCTCAGCAAACATCCGAGCTTGTTCCAGCCAGGGAGTCCATAGTTAATGCAGACGAGGATGAAAGGAAGTCCCATGACTGAGAACCAGACGCCGGGTCCGGCTTCGCGGAACAGCGGCCAGGACCGGCAGGATCCCTGGGGGCAGAACAACGGGCAGGCAGAGGGGCCGGCCGCGGGGGATCAGCCGGCAGGTGCTCCCGGAGCGAATGTATCCGGCCCCCGCCAGTACCCCACCGACCGCATTGAGCAGCAGGGCACCAACCCCACCCAGGAACTCCCCGGAGCCCAGCGTCCCGTCTATCCCCAGCGGCAGCCCTCCTACGGCGGGCAGTACGCGGCGGGGCAGGACCCGTCCGCCGCGCAGGCGCCCGGGCACCAGGCGCCCCACCCCGGCTACGGCTATACCGGCCAGGAAAACCAGTACGCGGGCCAGGGCCACGGCACCAACAACCTGACTGGTGCCAACAGCGCCCACAGCGGGACTGCCTTTACCCCCAACCCCAAGGACGCGCCACGGCGGAAAGCGACATTCGGCGTGGGCACCCTCGTCGCCAGCATCCTCGCGGCCGGACTGGTGGGAGGGGGAGTGGCCACGGTCGGTTCCGCGGAACTTTTCGGCAACACCGGATCGGGTGCTGCAGTGAGCAGCAACAGCCAGCCCGGGACGGTCATCGTCAACAACAAGGACAACGTCAACGCCATAACGGCAGCTGCCCTGAAGGCCTCGCCCAGCGTGGTGACCATCAGTGCCTCAAGCGGCGGCTCCGGCGGCACGGGCTCCGGGATCGTCCTGGACGACCAGGGACATATCCTCACCAACACCCACGTCGTCACCCTGGACGGCCAGACGGCCGACGCTGCCCTGGAAGTGCGGACCAGTGATGGGAAGGTTCTCACCGCCAAACTCGTTGGCACAGACCCGTTGTCTGACCTCGCAGTGATCAAGGTGGACAACGCCTCCGGCCTGACCCCGGCCACCCTGGGCGATTCCGGGAAACTGAACGTGGGGGACACCGCCATTGCTATCGGCTCGCCGCTGGGCCTGACCGGCACCGTGACCGACGGCATCGTTTCAACGCTCAACCGGACCATCAGTGTTGCCTCCGCGGCCGCCCCCGAAGAGGGGGACAACGCCGAGGGCGATGACGAGGGCGATGACGAGGGCGGATTCCAGTTCGCGCCTCCGGGCGGCGGACAGAGCCAGCAGACGGCCGACCAGGGCGAGATCTCCATTAACGTCATCCAGACCGACGCCGCCATTAACCCCGGAAACTCCGGCGGTGCACTGGTGAACAGCAGCGGCGAAGTGATTGGCGTCAACGTGGCCATCGCGTCCGCGGGATCGAGCGCATCCTCGACCAGCGGCAACATCGGCGTTGGCTTCAGCATCCCCATCAACCATGCCAAGCGGGTGGCTCAGGAAATCATTGACACCGGCAAGGCCTCGCACGGCCAGCTGGGTGTCAGCGTCAAGAAGAAGACGGCCTCAAGCGCCGCTTCCGGGTTCTCGGTGGGCGCGGACGTTGCCACCGTGGAGGCGGACTCTGCGGCCGGCAAGGCAGGGATCAAGGTGGGCGACGTGATCACCAAGTTCAACGACCTCGCCATCGGGGAACCGGAGCAGCTGACCGCGGCTGTCCGGGAACAGCCCGCCGGGTCCAGCGTCAAGATCACGGTCCTGCGAAACGGCAAGGAGCAGACGTTCGACGTCACGCTGGGCGCCGCCGCCAGCTAGCACGGTGCCGGCAACACATCCAGGCTGAACCTACGACGGCGGCGTCCCCCTTTGGCGGGCGCCGCCGTCGCGATGCATCCGCCGCGCACAGCGGCGGGGGAGCGCTGACACAGGCGTTAACGGAAGAGGGCGCCGGGGCACGCCTATATGGTTAGCTAGGAGCTACCCGAATGCCGGGGCATTCCGCGGCCATGACCTCACCCGGCTGGCTGTCCACAAGCATGGAAGGCTGCTGTAAACACAGTGGAAGATACATTGAAGATCATCGTCCTGGTCAAGCATGTACCGGACGCCCAGTTTGACCGCCACCTCACCGGTGAGGGCTACACGACTGACCGGGACGAGAGCATCCTGTCCGAGCTTGACGAATACGCCCTGGAGGCGGCGCTGCAGCTGGCCGAAGCCCGTGGCGGAGCGAAGGCGGGAAACCAGGTCATCGCGCTGAGCATGGGCCCCTCGGGTGCCGTCAACGCCATCAAGAAGGCGCTGCAGATCGGTGCAACCGAGGGTGTGCACCTCACCGATGACGCCCTGGCAGGTTCGGATGCCGCGGCCACGTCGCTGGCGCTCGCTGCCGCCATCCGGCACCTGGGCAACGACGCCCCCGTGGACCTGGTCCTGACCGGCATGGCGTCAACCGACGGGGAAACCTCGCTGGTCCCCGCGCAGCTTGCGGAGCGCCTGGACCTGCCGCAGGTCACCTTCGCCTCGTCGCTGGAGGTCGACGGCGGCCGGCTTACCGCACGCCGGGACGCCGACACGTCCTCCGAGACAGTGGAGGCCCCGCTGCCGGCAGTGGTTTCGGTGACGGACCAGATCAACGAGCCGCGCTACCCCAACTTCAAGGGCATCATCGCTGCCAAGCGCAAGAGCATCACCACCCTCTCCCTTGCTGACATCGGGGTGGACCCGGCGCAGGTTGGGCATGCAGGGTCCTGGACCAGCGTGCTCAGCGCCGAGGAACGTCCGCCCCGCACCGCCGGCACCATCATCACCGACGAAGGCGACGCCGGCATCAAGCTCGTTGACTTCCTGGCCGCCCAGAAGCTGCTCTAAGAGGGACCACAGACATGGCAAAAGTACTTGTATACATTGACAACCCCGGCACGTCGCTCAAAAAGAGCAGCCTCGAGCTGCTCACCCTGGGCCGCGCGCTCGGGGAAACCGCGGTTGCCCTCAATGGAAAGCTGCACGACGACGTTGCGGCCGCCTTTGCGGAGTACGGCGTCGGCACGGTGCTGCTTCCCTCGGCCGAGGACCTTGATGATTTCCTGGTGGCACCCAAAGCGGCCTACCTGGCCGCTGCCGCCGGGCAGGCCGGGGCCGATATCGTCCTGCTCGACAACTCGCCGGAGGGCAAGGAAATTGCTGCACGGGCAGGAATCCGCCTCAATGCGGGCGTCATCACGGACGTCGTGGCAGTGGACGCGGACGGCACCGCGCACAAGTCGGTCCTGGCCGGCTCCTACAACACCGCCTGCAAGGCCGGAACTGCAGTGAGCGTCCTGACCGTGAAGGCGAACAACGTAGTCCCCGAACCCGCTGCTGCTCCGGCCGCGCTGGAGACGGTCACCGTTGAGGTTCCTGCCGTCAGCGCCGCGGCCCGGATCACCGCCCGGGAACAGAAGGTTGCCAGCGGCCGCCCGGACCTCACGGACGCACGGATCGTCGTAGCCGGCGGACGCGGCCTGGACGGGGACTTCGGGCCGGTGGAGGAACTGGCCGATGCCCTTGGAGCGGCGGTGGGCGCCTCCCGTGCGGCCACCGACGCCGGCTGGATCAGCCACGACGCGCAGGTGGGGCAGACCGGAAAGACCGTGTCCCCGCAGCTGTACATCTCGGCGGGCATCTCCGGCGCCATCCAGCAGAAGGCCGGCATGCAGACCGCAAAGGTCATCGTTGCCGTGAACAAGGATGCCGAATCCCCGGTGTTCGAGATCGCGGACTTCGGCATCGTCGGGGACCTGTTCGACGTCCTCCCGCAGGCCACTGCAGAGATCAAGAAACGAAAAGGCTGATTCTTTGACTGCTTTTCCCCAGCAGGCACAGAGCCCGTTCAACCCGGACGAACACCGGGTTGGGCGGGTGCTCTGTTTTGCGGCGCACCCTGACGACATCGATTTTGGTGCTGCCGGCACCATCGCTGCCTGGACGGCCGCGGGCGTTAAGGTCAGCTACTGCATCATGACCGACGGTGACGCAGGTGGCTTTGACCCCGCGCACCGGGCCGACATCATCGCCCTTCGCGACGCGGAACAGCGCCGGGCCGCCGAACTGGTGGGGGTTACCGACATCCACTACCTCCACCAGCGGGACGGGTACCTTGAACCGTCGCACGAGGTGATGAAGGGCGTGGTGCGGCTGATCCGGGAAATCCGTCCCGACGTCGTGCTGTCCATGCACCCGGAACGGAACTGGAAGCGCATCCAGAAGAGCCACCCGGACCACCTCGCGGTGGGGGAGGCCGTAACCCGCGCCGTGTACCCTGCCGTGGAAAACCCGTTCGCCTACCCGGAACTTGCCGAGGCCGGACTGGAGGCCTACAAGCTTCCCTGGCTGTGGCTCTACGCCGGGCCCGAGGAGCGGGAAAACCACTTCGTGGATGTCACGGAGCACGTGGAGTCCAAGCTCGGGGCGATCCATGTCCATGTCAGCCAGCACCCCGACGTGGACGCCATGGAGGCAACCGTCCGGCGGGGCATGCGGGACAACGCCGGCCGGGCGGGCCTTGCGGACGGAAGGAGCGCTGAGGCCTTCCACGTGGTGGCTGTCAACGGACCCGGGACCATAGCCGGCTTCTGAGGACACAACAGCGAAAGCGCCCCGTTCCTTCCCTTGACGGAATGGAACGGGGCGCTTTGTGCGTCTTCCCGGGCTTGTGCCTTATGCCCCCAGCGGGGCAGCGGCAACGGTGGGCAGGGTGGGGGACTGGGATCCGCCTGCCGGCTCAACAGTGATCCCGAGCGCTGCGGCAGAGGAGATCCCCTCCACCACGGCGGGCTTGGAGAGGGCTTCCTCATCCATCAGGCCTTGGGACACGGGCGCGGAGCCATCCTTGGGGATCAGCCACATTTGGTACACCTTCCCCGCCGGCGGGGCGGGAACGCCGTTCATCTTGACGACGGCGGCGTCCTCCGATGAGGAAATCAGGAGGGTCGCTGTGCCGCCACCGGCCACATCCACCGATGCTTCCCGCAGGTCACCGGCGCGGACCACCTGGTTGAGGGGATCGTTCTGGTCTGCCAGGTAGGACCCGACGCCGACGCCGCCCAAAGCTATGGCGGCGGCAGCCGCGACTCCGGCGAGCCAGCGGCGGGTGCTGCCAGGCCTGCGCCGTTCCTCGCGGCGCTGCCGGGCCCGGGCGAGTTCGTCTCCGCCGGCGGGCTGCACACTGGCCGGCTGCGACGCTACGGGCTGCCCCGGTGCGAACTGTCCTGCTGCACTTTGTCCGGGTGCAGGTGGAGCCGGGGTATTTGCGTTCGGCCCGCTGCCCTGGGCAGGGAGTTGGGCAACGATACGGTCGAAAAGGTCAGCCGGAGGCTGCTCCTCGACACGGAAGGTCCTTACGAGGGTTTCCCTTGCCTGGCGCACCCGGTCGAAGAACTCGGTCCGTTCCGCTGCAGGCGCGGCCGACATGTACTGTTCGATCGCCCGGCGTTCCTCTTCAGTTACTGCATCCAGTGCATAGAGTTCGGCCAGGTCCACGGCCCGGCCGGAAGCGAGGTCCATGGCAACGGTGTCGCCAAAGGAACCGGAACGGCCGTTGCGGCCGCTGTTGGTTTCAGTCATCTCAACTCACCCCCAGACAGGTCTTCAGTCGGATCAATCCATCGCGGATTCGGGATTTTATGGTGGGCACTGCGGCGTTCAGGCGTTCGGCAACCTCACGGTAGGTAAGCCCGCCGTAGTACGCCAGGCGCACAGACTCCTGTTGCGTTTCGGTCAGTGTTTCCAGGCACCGCACCACGGCCTCTGCCTCCAGCCTGCTTCCCACCTGGTCGGCCACGGAGTCGTGGTCGATGTCCTGGGTGCTGGCGCCGTACTTGGCCTCGCGGTCCGTGGAGGACTGCGAGGAACGGACCCTGTCCACGGCCCGCCGGTGCGAAATGGTCATCAGCCAGGAGAGCGGACTCCCTGCCTTGGGGTCGAACTTCGATGCGTTCTGCCACACCTGGAGGAAGACCTCCTGTGTGGTGTCCTCGCTAAGTTCGGGATCGATCAGGACCCTGCGGGCCATCCCGAAAACGCGGCGTGACGTCAGCTGGTAGAACTCGGCAAAGGCCGCCTGGTCACCCCGGCCTATGCGGTCCAACAGGACTGAAAGCCGTTGGCTGAGGTCGGCCGGAGGGTCTGTCACCGCGGCCTGGGCCTCGGAATGTGGCGCGTTGGGGGTTTCCATCACTACCAAGCATAAGTCTCCGGACCGCGAATCCTCAGCAGTAGCGCCGTGGCTGCTGCGGGAGGTCCTGGAACCTGACTCCAGCAATGTCACCTGCAGCTCCTCGAACGCCTGGGAATGTTGTCAGGAGTGATTCGGAACAGCCGCGCGGATGGATTGGCCGGATGCGCAAAGAAGTTGCAGGCCTGTGCAGCGTCAGATTTTGGCGCCGGCAAATCCCTGCTGGCGCCAGGCTTCATAGACGGCGATGGACGCGGCGTTGGCCAGGTTCAGGGAACGCAGGGCCGGCAGCATGGGCAGCCGCACCGTGGCCGTCACATGCGGATCGGCCTTCAGTTCCGGCGGCAGCCCCACAGATTCGCGGCCGAACATCAGGACGTCGCCCGGCTGGTAGGAGATATCGGTGTAGCTGGCGGTTCCGTCAGACGTGAAGGCATAGACCCGCTCCGGTTGCAGGTGCTTCCAGGCATCCTCGATCCTGGGGTGCACGGTGACGACGGCGAGGTCGTGGTAATCCAGGCCGGCACGGCGGAGCTTCGCATCCGAGAAGTCGAAACCCAGCGGTTCCACGAGGTGCAGTTCGGCGCCGGTGATGGCTGCGAGCCGGATGGCGTTGCCGGTATTGCCGGGGATTTCGGGGGCATGGAAAAGGATGCGGAACACCGTTCCATCCTAGCCACCGTTGTCAGTGCATGCCGCGCAGCAGCCTGGCCAGCACCGGAACGTTCACCGTGTTGGGCGCGGGCCCGGCAGCAAGGAATTCCTTCAGGCCGCGCACCATCCCTGCCGCGTTGACAACCTGCACTGCCTCGAGGGCCCCTGCTGTACGGCGGTGGTTGTCTATCACCGGCTCGTGGAGGTTGCCGCCAGGGTTGAGCACCACGGTCCATCCCGTGACGTTCAGTTCCGGGAAGATGTCCTGCATGGCCCTGACAACGTGCGCGAGCTGCGGCGGAGCAATGGCGCGGCCCCCGTGGTTCAGTGTGCGCCCGTCCCAGGCATAGGCGCCCTTGGGCAGGAGCATGGAGCCGATCAGCGCCAGCCGGTAACCGGACAGGACGGCGTGGTCGATGTGGCTGTTGTCGGCAGGGGACTGGAGGCCGTTGATCAGGCGTGCGGCCGGGATGGCCGGCAGGACCTGGCGGGTCAGGAGCTGGACCGTGCGCATCTCCCGCTGGATGCGTGCCTCGGCCCCGAAAATGCCGCGTTTGCGAGGCATGCCGTGCACCTGCCGGCTGGCGACTGCCAGGGGAACCAGCGGAACCTCGCCGGCAGGGGCATCCTCATACGGCGGGACGTACACAGGGGGATCGCCGGCGGTGTTGCGGATGTTGCCTTGCCGGTGCACTGTGGCCGACGCGCGGCTGCCCGCCGGCGGCGCGTCGAAATGGGCCTCCGTGTCCGAGTCCTCGTTGCGCAGCGTCCCGGCGGCATAGGAGCGGTCGTATGCCTTCCGGCGGATGGGGTCGATAAGGGTTTCGTAGGCGCGCGTCACCTGCCGGAACGCGGCGGCATCACCGCCGTGATCTGGATGGGCCGTCCGGGCGGCCCGGCGGTAGGCCACCTTGATCTCCTTCTCCGTGGCCGTTACCGCCACGCGAAGTACCTGGTAATAGGAGCTGCTGCTCTCGGTCAAGCCCTCATCCTTCTCTTGGTATGGCCAGTCTTCGCAGGTAGCCCGGTCCGCACAGTTTAACGGCCTGTCCTGAACAACGACGCTCCGGCACCCCAGGGTTCCCCGGTGGCCGTGACCGGGTGCGGGTGCCGCAGGCAAGTGCCTTTAGACTCGTGCATGCGCGGCCGTCCCGGCTGCGGCTGAACGTATTGGGGCAGGGGTGGAAATGCCGACGACGGCGGGAATGGCCGGCAGGGCCAGGCGGCGGGTGGTGCCGGTGCTGGCAGCCGCAATGGGAGCTTTGCTGGTTGGCGGCTGCAGCGTGGACGTGCGGGACCCTGCGGCTCCACAACCTGTCGCCAGCACGCCGGCGGCGCTGGCCACCCCTACCATCACACCCGGGCACGATGCCGCCGCTGTGGCCGCGCAGGACCTTCCCTTTGCCGCCGGCGGCAGCCTGGCCCCAGGTATGCCCGTAGGCATCGGGGACGGACTGAAGGACGCGCCGGGATGGAAGCCCGCCGGCAGCGTGGCCGCCGAAGCCCGGTACGCGAAGGAAAACGGCTGCCTGGTGGCAGCCAGGGTGAGCACCAACCAGGCTGCCCTGGTCCGGGGTGACGACAGGGAATCCACCGTTGCGCTTTTTGAGTACCTGGACCCGTCCATCCTGCCCGGCTACCTGAAGACGGAGACGCTGCAGTGGGGCGCGGGCCCGGAAGGGCCGGCCAGGACCGTCGAGGTCCTGGCCCTGGAGCAGGCAGCCCAGCCGGCTGGAAGGGCAACTGCGGTGCTGGCCAGGCTGTTCGGCACGGCCGGGTCCTCCGTCTACATCTCCCTCTCGTGCCCGGATGCTGCCGCGCTCGCAGGGGCGAGGGCCGACGTCGCCCGTTTCCTGCCGGTGGTCCCGCCGTCCGCCTAGCACCGGACGGCGGGACCACCGGCAGGGCGGGCCGGTAGAATTGTGCGGTGCCCGTCTACCTCGATCATGCAGCAACCACCCCCCTTGCGCCGGAAGCGCTGGCAGCGCTGACCCGTGAACTGGCCCGCACCGGAAACCCGTCCTCGCTGCACGGTTCCGGCCGGCGGGCCCGCCGTGCCGTGGAGGACGCCCGTGAAGCTGTTGCTGCCGCCGCGGGAGGGCACCCGTCGGAAGTCATTTTCACGTCGGGCGGTACGGAGGCTGACAACCTGGCCGTGAAGGGGCTGTACTGGTCCCGCGTGGCTGACGCGCCAGCGCGGCGCCGCATCCTTTGCTCCGCCGTCGAACACCACGCGGTCCTGGACACAGTGGAGTGGCTGGAACGGCACGAAGGCGCCGAGGTGGCCTGGCTGCCGGTGGACAGCGACGGGGTGGTGGACCTTGCCGTCCTTGACGCCGAACTTTCCCGTGACCCGGCCACCATCGCCCTTGTCACCGTGATGTGGGCCAACAACGAGGTGGGCACCATCCAGCCCATCAGCAGGATCGTGGAGCTGGCGCACGCCGCCGGCGTCCCCGTCCACTCGGACGCGGTCCAGGCGTTCGGCTCCCTCCCCGTTGATTTCAAGGCCTCAGGCCTTGACGCCATGTCCATTTCCGGCCACAAGATCGGCGGCCCGGTCGGGGTGGGGGCGCTCCTGCTGGGGCGGGCCGTGAAACTCACCCCCGTCCAGCACGGCGGAGGCCAGGAACGGGACGTCCGCTCGGGCACCCTGGACACGGCGTCGATCGCGGCCTTCGCCGCTGCCGCTGAGAAGGCCGCCGCCACCCTGGGCACCGAGTCCACACGCATTGCGGGCCTCCGCGACCGGCTGATTGACGGTGTCCTGGAACGGGTTCCGGAAGCCGTTCTGCGCGGTGCTGCCGGAAACGGCCGGCTCCCCGGCAACGCGCATTTCACTTTTCCCGGCTGCGAGGGCGATTCCCTGCTGTTCCTGCTGGACCTGGCCGGCGTAGAGTCATCCACCGGTTCGGCCTGCACGGCGGGTGTACCCAGGCCCTCCCACGTCCTGCTGGCCATGGGCCTGGACGAGGAGACGGCGCGGGGCGCTCAGCGGTTCACCCTGGGCCATGCCTCGGTGGAGGGCGACGTCGACGCCCTCCTGGCCGCGCTGCCTGACGCCTATGGCCGGGCCAGGCAGGCGGGGATGGCCGGGCACGAGTCCAGCATCCAGACCGCAGGAACGCTTGCGCGCCGGGCCGCCAACGGCGGCTGACGGAGCCCTGCCTGACGGGGCTCTGTGCTGAGGCCGTAGAATAGATAGGCAAGGATCGTTTCCGGGAGCCTGCCTGCCCTAAGAATCAGACCAAGAATCAGCGCCGGGACCCAGCGTCCCCATCCAGCGCAGCCAGCCGCGCACGTTCGCCAGCACCGGCCCGGAGCCGGGAAAACCCGAGGGAAAGCCACCATGCGAGTTCTAGCAGCCATGAGCGGCGGAGTCGACTCCGCCGTCGCCGCCGCCCGCGCCGTCGAGGCGGGGCATGACGTCGTCGGCGTTCACCTGGCGCTCTCGCGCATGCCCGGCACACTCCGCACCGGAAGCCGCGGCTGCTGCACCATCGAGGACTCCCGCGACGCGTGGCGGGCCTGCGACGTCCTTGGCATCCCGTACTACGTCTGGGATTTCTCCGAACGGTTCAAGGAAGACGTTGTCCAGGACTTCATCGATGAGTACGCCGCCGGCCGCACTCCCAACCCCTGCATGCGGTGCAACGAGCGGATCAAGTTCGCCGCGCTCCTGGAAAAAGCCATCGCCCTGGGGTTCGACGCCGTGTGCACCGGACACTACGCCAAGGTCATCGAGGATGCGGACGGTAACCGCGAACTGCACCGGGCCGCTGACTGGGCCAAGGACCAGAGCTACGTCCTGGGCGTCCTGACGCACGAGCAGCTTAAGCACTCCATGTTCCCGCTGGCCGACACACCGTCCAAGGCCGAGGTCCGTGCGGAGGCTGAACGCCGGGGACTCTCCGTAGCCAACAAGCCGGACAGCCACGACATCTGCTTCATCCCCGACGGTGACACCGCAGGATGGCTCGCCGAAAAGATCGACATGTCCACCGGGGACATCGTGGACGAAACCGGAACGAAGGTCGGCGAGCACCCGGGCGCCAACGCCTTCACCGTGGGCCAGCGCCGCGGCCTGAAACTGGGCACTCCCGCCGCCGACGGCAAGCCCCGGTTCGTCCTGGAGATCCGCCCTAAGGAAAACAAGGTGGTAGTGGGCCCGGAGGCCCTGCTGGCCATCGACGAGATCCGCGGCATCAAGGTCTCCTGGGCAGGACTGCCCATCGCCGAGGTGGGGACGGGCGCGGAGTTCGACTGCCACGCCCAGGTCCGTGCCCACGGCGACCCCGTGCCCGCGACGGCCCGCATGGAAGCGGCAGGTGACGACGCGGGTGCCGCCGGCCAGCTGGTAGTGCGGCTCACCACCCCGCTGCGGGGAGTGGCTCCGGGCCAGACGATTGTCCTCTACCAGGGCAGCCGGGTGCTGGGCCAGGCGACCATCGACGCCGCCCGTTCGCTTCAGCGCGCCGAGCTCTAGGACAGCGTGTCCCCAACACCGCCCCGGTTCCGCCGGGGCGGTGTTGTTGGTTGTGCGTGGCCGCCAGGGGCAATCAGGTAAATTTTGTGTCTCAACTCACAAAATGGTCCGGGATGAGTGTTGACTCTCTGATTGAATCTAGGCATCAGCACCGCGCGCTTCCCGCCTGAGCAAATGCACCCATCAGCGGTCGGCGGGCGCGCACTCATCGAACAGAAAGTTCTTAGATGACGAAGAGCAACAAAGCACTGCACGGCGCAATCGCGCTGGCAGGCATTTCCGCCCTCGCCCTGACTGCCTGCACGGGCCCCTCAGGCGGCGGCGGTGGAACCTCGACCGGCGATGCCGGGGGTGGCGCCATCACGTACGGCACCACGGACAAAGTGGTCACCCTGGACCCGGCCGGATCCTATGACGGCGGATCCTTCATGGTCATGAACCAGATCTACCCGTTCCTGCTCAACTACAAACCCGGCACTGCAGATGCCACCCCGGACATCGCGGAGTCCGCCTCCTTCACCAGCCCCACCGAATACACGGTGAAGCTCAAGCCCGGCCTGAAGTTTGCCAACGGCAACACGCTGGACTCTTCGGACGTCGTGTTTTCCTTCAACCGCGTCAAGACGATCGACGACCCCAACGGGCCGGCGTCACTGCTCGCCAACATGGAAAAGATCGAGGCGACGGACGCCAACACCGTGGTGTTCACCCTTGCAGCCGGAAACGACCAGGTGTTCCCGGGCGTGCTTGCCTCCAACCCCGGTCCGATCGTGGACGAGGAAGTCTTTCCGGCGGACAAGATCATGGACGACGACGCCATCATTGCGGCCAAGCCGTTCGCCGGCCAGTACACGATTGAAAGCTACAAGAAGAACGAACTGGTCAGCTTCAAACCCAACCCTGACTACCAGGGGCTGCTGGGTGCTGCGTCCAACGACGGAGCCACGCTCAAGCACTACGCGGACCCGAACAACCTGAAGCTCGATGTCCAGCAGGGCAACATCGACGTCGCCGGGCGCATCCTTACCGCCACCGACGTCGCAGACCTTGAAGGCGACGACAAGGTGAAGGTCCACAAGGGCCCGGGCGGGGAACTGCGCTACATGGTCTTCAACTTCGACACCATGCCGTTCGGCGCGAAAACCCCCGAAGCCGATCCTGCCAAGGCCCTTGCCGTCCGCCAGGCCATCGCCCACCTCGTTGACCGTGACGTCATTGCTTCGCAGGTCTTCAAGGACACCTACACCCCGGTCTACTCCTACGTGCCCAAGGAATTCGAAGGCGCAACCGAGCCGCTGAAGAGCCTCTACGGCGACGGCAGCGGCAAGCCTAGCCTGGACAAGGCAAAGCAGGTCCTGGCCGATGCCGGCATCACCTCGGTGGTTGACGTGAAGCTGCAGTACACGGACCGCTACGGCACGTCCGCGGCCGACGAATACGCACTGGTAAAGGAACAGCTCGAAAAGTCAGGGCTCTTCACCGTCGACCTCAAGTCCACCGAGTGGACCACCTACACCAAGGAACGCCGGGCGGACGCCTACCCCGTGTACCAGCTGGGCTGGTTCCCGGATTATTCGGATGCGGACAACTACCTGACACCGTTCTTCATCCCGGGCAACTTCCTCGGCAACCACTACGAGAACCCGGCCGTGACGGAGATCGTCAAGAAGCAGCTGGTCACCACGGACAAGGCTGAGCGGAGCGAACTCCTGGGCCAGGCCCAGGAAGCCATCGCCAAAGACCTGTCCACGCTGCCGCTGCTGCAGGGCGCCCAGGTCATGGTGGCCGGAACGGATGTCCAGGGAGTCGAAAAGACCCTCGATGCCTCGTTCAAGACCCGTCTTGGCGTGATGTCCAAGTAGGTCCACCGAACCATCCGGCTCTGACCGCACAAGGGGCGGGACACGGTGCACCTGTTGCCAGGCGCCCGTGTCCCGCCCCGCGTGCTGGACGGGATGTGGTGCCGGCCCGCAGCGGGCACCGCAAAGACAACCTGAGGTACCCATGACGACATTGATCGACGCGCCACCAACTGACGCGGACGGACTCCTGCCGCCCGCCAAAAAATCATCCGGCGGTGGACTGGGACAGTACATCCTGGTCCGTTTCCTGCTGATCTTTCCCACCATCTTCATCCTGGTAACCATGGTTTTCTTCCTGATGAGGATCACCGGCGACCCCATCACCGCAGCCATGGGAGGGCGCCTGCCGGCGGACCAGCTCCAGGAGCGGATCCAGGCGGCCGGCTACGACCGGCCCATCCTGGTCCAGTACTTCGAGTACCTCGGCCAGCTGGCCACCGGCAACTTCGGCCGGACGCTCACGGACAACCGCGCCGTCTCCGAAATGCTGACAACCTACGGCTCGGCCACCCTGGAGCTGAGCATCAACGCACTGCTCGTCGCCCTCGTGGCAGGTATTCCGCTGGGCATGGTGGCGGCGCACCGCCGGGACAAGGCACCGGACGCCGTCCTGCGGGTCTTCGCCATTCTTTGCTACGCGACCCCCGTGTTCTTCGCCGGCATGCTGCTGAAGCTGACCTTCTCGGTCTGGCTCGGCTGGCTGCCGGTGGCAGGGCGGGCCAGGACGTCCAGCGAACTGGCCTTGACGTCACTGGAGGCGCCCACCGGAATCTACTGGCTGGACGCACTTCGAAGCGGCAACATGGCCGCCCTGGGAGACGTCATGGCCCACGCCGTCCTGCCCGCGGTGGCGTTGGGGCTGCTGACAGCCGGCATCTTCCTCCGCCTTGTCAGGACCAACGTCATTGGCACCCTGGGCAGGGACTACATTGAGGCCGGCCGGTCCAGGGGCGTCAGCGAATACCGCCTGGTCACCAAGCATGCCTACAAGCCCGCGCTGATACCCATCATCACGGTGATGGGCCTGCAAATAGCAGTGATGCTCGGCGGGGCAGTCCTGACCGAGAAAACATTCGAATGGAAAGGCCTCGGATTCCAGCTCGCCAACTACCTCACGGCCCGTGACTTCGTGGCCGTGCAAGGCATCGTGGTGCTGCTCGCCATCATCGTGGCCATGACCAACTTCATCGTGGACATCATCGCCGCGCTGATCGATCCCCGCGTGAGGTACTGAGCATGAGCATCCCGGCCGTTCCCGTCCCGATGGAGAGTCCACGGGCTCCCTGGTACCGCCGCCTGCCGGTGGTCTCACACTTCAACAAAAGCGTCGGCCTCCAGCGCGGCATGCTGGTCGCGGGGCTGGTCCTCACCTGCCTGTTCGTCCTGACGGCACTTTTCGCACCACTGCTGGCACCCTACGGTTTCTCCCAGCTTTCCGACGCCGACGGCAACTTCCCCACGCAGCAGGCCCCGGGCGGCAAGCACCTGTTGGGGACAACCGTGGGCGGCTATGACGTCCTCTCGCGGGTCATCTGGGGCGCGCAGACGGCGATCCTGGTCATCGTCGTCGCCGTGTCCATGTCCATCGTCATCGGCGTTGTCCTTGGCCTGGTCAGCGGCTACCTTGGCGGGTGGCTCGACCGGATCCTGGTGGTCATTGCCGACGCCGTGTACGCCTTCCCGTCACTGCTGGTGGCCATTGTCATGGCCATCGTCATCAGCGGCGGACAGTCCAGCCTCATCGGCGGCATCTTCGCTGCCGGCACGGCCATCACGCTGGTCTTCATTCCGCAGTATTTCCGGGTCATCAGGGCCGAGACCGTCAGGCTGAAGGCTGAGCCCTTCGTGGAGTCCGCAAAAGTGGTGGGAGCGTCCAACATCCGCATCATGACCCGCCACATCTACCGCAACGCCACCCGGACCCTGCCGCTGATCTTCACCCTGAACGCCTCCGAAGCCATCCTCACCCTGGCCGGCCTCGGCTTTCTGGGCTTCGGCATCGAGCCCAGTTCGGCCGCGGAGTGGGGCTTCGACCTCAACAAGGCGCTTGCCGACACCACGTCCGGCATCTGGTGGACCGGGCTGTTCCCCGGCCTGGCCATCGTGCTGACCGTGGTGGGCCTGACCCTGGTGGGCGAGAGCATCAACGACCTGAACGATCCACGCCTCCGCGGCCGCAAGAGCACGGGCGGCAGTTCCCCGGCGCCGGTGGACAACGCCGCCATCGCAACCGAAGGGAGGGCATCATGACCGTCAATATCGATCCATTGTCCGGGCGGAGCCCCAACGGAGAACCCGACGACGGCCGTCCCGTTCTCGACATCGACCACCTCCAGGTCACGTTCGCCACGGACGGCGGTCCGGTCCAGGCAGTCAAGGACGTCAGCCTCGAGGTCAGGAAGGGGGAGGTACTGGCGATCGTGGGGGAGTCCGGATCCGGCAAGACTGTCACAGCCAAGACCATCCTGGGCCTGCTCCCGGAAACGGCCAGCAGCTCCGGGGCGGTGCTGATCAACGGGGCAGACGTGATCAGCGTCAGCGCCGCCCGGCTGCGCCAGATCCGGGGCCGGGACGTTGCCATGGTGTTCCAGGAACCGTCCACCGCGCTGAACCCGGTGTTCACCGTGGGCTGGCAGATTGCCGAAGGCATCCGGGCGCACACCGGAAGCGACGGGAAGCGGGTTTCAGCCAAAGAGGCCAAATCCCGGGCCATTGAAGCGCTGCGCAAGGTGGGCATCCCCGATCCGGAACACCGGGTCAACTATTACCCCCACCAGTTCTCGGGCGGGCAAAAGCAGCGGGTGGTGATCGCCGCGGCGCTGGCCCTGAACCCCGGGCTGATTGTCGCCGATGAGCCCACGACGGCCCTCGATGTCACGGTGCAGGCGGAAATCCTGGAACTGCTCAGGGACCTGCGGGACAAGTACGGCACGTCCATCGTGCTCATCACGCACAACATGGGGGTGGTGGCGGACCTTGCCGACCGGGTGGTGGTGATGTACCAGGGCGACGTGGTGGAGGAGGCTCCGGCCCGTACCCTGTTTGCGGAACCGCGGCAGGACTACACCCGCAGCCTCCTCGCCGCGGTGCCGCACCTCGGGCGGAACTCCGCCTCCGCGGGACTGGCCAGCCGGGCCCACCAGGAGGAGGAAGTCCTGGTGGAGGCCAACAACCTGTCCATCGAATACCCGGGGAGGCTGGGAACACCGGCTTTCAAGGCGGTGGACAGGGTCAGCTTCACGCTGTCCAGGGGCGAAGTGTTTGGCCTGGTGGGGGAATCCGGCTCGGGGAAGACCACCATCGGGCGGGCCATCGCCGGCCTTAACAGGACCACCGGCGGCAGCCTGAAGGTGCTGGGATACGAGATGCTGAACCTCAAGGAACGCACCTTCAAGCCGCTCCGCAAGGACATCGGCTTTGTGTTCCAGGACCCGGCGGCGTCCTTCAACCCCCAGCTGACCATCGGGGACTGCATCGCCGAACCCATGGTCATCCACACGAAGCCAAGCCCGGCGCAGGCGCGCAAACGCGTAGGCGAACTGCTTGAATCAGTCCAGCTCCCGGCGTCGTACGCGGGACGGTACCCGCACGAACTGTCCGGCGGCCAGCGCCAGCGGGCGTCGCTGGCGCGGGCACTGAGCCTGAATCCCCGGCTGTTGATCGCCGATGAGCCGACGTCCGCACTGGATGTTTCGGTGCAGGCCAAGGTCCTGGAACTGTTCAGGGACATCCAGCAGGAGTTCGGCTTCGCCTGCCTGTTCATCAGCCACGACCTCGCGGTGGTGGACACGCTGTCCTCGTGGGTCGGCGTCCTCTACAAGGGCCGCCTGGTGGAGCAGGGGATCGGCAGCCAGGTGATGGGAAACCCGCAGCACGACTACACCCGGCGGCTCATCGCGTCCCTGCCCGTGCCCGATCCGCAGCAACAGGCGAAACGGAGGGAAGCGCACCGCGCCCTGCTGGGCATCTGAGCGTCAGGACGCGGCGCAGCGTCGGAGCCCGAAGCGCCGGTGCCGGATACCGGCACCGGCGCTTAACACCCGGGTGATTCCGGTGCCTGCCCATAGACTTGAACCATGACGCAGCACAACCTTCACACTCCTGATGCCGATGACTACGACCCCTCAGCCAGTTCTCTGGCGGACCAGGTGGACCAGTCGGTGATGGCTGAACTGCTCTCCATCCGTTCAAGCATCGACAATATTGATGCCACCCTGGTCTATCTGCTGGCCGAGCGCTTCAAGGCGACCCAGAAGGTGGGCTTCCTCAAGGCGGCCCACCGGCTGCCCGCCGGGGATCCCGGCCGCGAGGCCGCGCAGATCGCCAGGCTGCGCCGCCTCGCCGAGGACGCCCACCTGGACCCCGCCTTCGCCGAGAAGTTCCTCAACTTCATCATTGGGGAAGTCATAAGGCACCACGAGGCGATCGCCGAAGACCACGAAGCTGCCTCGGGCCAGCACCCGCAGGCGTCAGCCCTCGCGTGAGCATGGTCGAGAAGCACGAAGCCCGTGGCGGCGCCTCCTCACCGGCGACCGCTCCGCCGCGGGAAGTGACGGCCACTGCGCTGGGACCGTGGCCGGGCGAGGACCCCGTGGAGGCCGCCCGGATCATCCGGGGCGAACTCGGCAGCCCGCACCTGCCCTTCCTCGCCGAACTGCCGGACCGCGGAGTTGGTTCCGATGCCCTGGGCCGGACGGCCAGCCTCCTCGCCGAGCTGGCTGTTGACGTCCAGCCCTACGGGTGGCGGCTGGTTGACCGTCCCGGCAAGGACTTCCGCCGCGCCGCGTCAGCCCTGGCCACGGACATCAACGTCCTTGCCGATGTGGCCGGAGCGGAGGAAAATCCTGCCGCCGAAATCAAGGTCCAGCTGGTGGGACCCCTGAGCCTGGCGGCAGGGCTTCACTTGCACAACGGCGAGCGTGCCCTCCTCGACTACGGCGCCCGGCGGGACCTTGCGGACTCGCTTGCCGCCGGTGTGGGCGGGTATCTCTCCCGGGTGGCAGCCGCCGTGCCGGGTGCGCGCCTGGTAGTCCAGATGGACGAGCCGGAGATCGCCGCGGTCCTGGCCGGCACCATTCCCACCTCCAGCGGCTACCGCACCCTCCGGGCGGTGCCGGCGTCTGAAGCACGTGAATCGTGGCGGCTGGTCCTTGACGCCTTGCGGGCCGCGGGTGCCGCCGAAGCGGTGATCTCCGTTCCCGAGGTGGAAGCGCCCTTCGAACAGATCCTGGCTGCCGGCGCGGACGGCATAGCCGTTCCGCTGAAGGCTTTGACCTCCCGGCAGTGGGAGCAACTGGCCGGAGCGGTGGAATCAGGCTCAAGCCTGTGGCTCGGCGCCGTGGAGGCAGCCGGCGGTCCGCTGCCCAAGGTCGCCGAGTCGGTGGAGGCCGTGTGGCGGCCCTGGCGGCAGCTGGGCCTTCCGGCACACACCCTTGCCTCCATCCGGGTGACACCCTCCGCCGGGCTTGCCGGCGGCTCGCCGTCGCAGGCCACAGAAGTGCTCGGCAGGCTTACCCGGCTTGCGGACGGGCTGAACCAGCTCGCCCAGGGCTAGCCGGCGCGGCCCCGGCCGGCGGCGGCGTCAGACCCGGTTTTCCCAGCGGTCCGGCTGCGCGTACCGCGGCAGGAAGCTGTGGGCCGAGCTGCCGCCGGTGTAGGGGCGCAGCCGGTAGTCGAAGCTGCCGGCGTAGACCAGGACCAGGCCGATCTGCGGCTGGATCACCTTCACCTGGATCCGGTGCTTGCCGGCGGGACCTTCTGCCGGGTCCCACCACTGTTCTGCGTAGGCTTTGGCGTCCAGGGCGGCAGGAAGGGGGAAACGGAGGGGGCCCAGGAGGAGCCGTGAGGCTTCCGACACGCCCCGGAGCCGGCCCTCCGCCGTGACACTCAGGTTCAGGTCGGTGACCAGCCGCCGGTACCGGCCTACATAGTCGACCAGCTGCGGTGCACCGTTCCGGAGGGTGGCGCTTGTGGTGTCCTGGAAGATGCGGGTGCGCCCCGGAAACCGGATCTCACGGCGGGCCGTGAGGCTGGAACGGCCAAAGGGGTCCTGGTGGGCGTGGTTCTCGATGCGGAACGGAATGTTTTCGCCGTACTCGGGGAAGAAGGCTTCCTCGCCGCTGGTGAGCCGCAGCAAAGGCCGCAGCCATTCCTGACGGCAGCCCACGACGTCGAACGTTCCTTCACCCACGCCGTAGCGGCCCGAGCCCGGCACCAGCGAGAAGTACTCCTGCAGCTCAGGCTGCAGGCGCGAAAAGTCCGCGCCGAGGGCCTGCTGGTAGATGGGAACGTTCATGGGGACCTCCTGCTGGGAAAGCGGCTGGAACAAGGTGCTGTGACCTCACAATGTACCGGCAGCCTTGAGCCTGATGTACATGTCAGCGAGCCGCGGCGGCAACTGGTGGGGTTCGGCGTCCACCACTGACACACCGTGCTGCCGGAGCTCTGCGCTGATCGCCGCGCGCTGCAGGAGAGCCCGCTCCGCCGCCGCGGCGCGGTAGACACCCGTGGCGTCGCTGCGTTCTCCCAGCATGGTTCCCAGCTGCGGGTCCCGGACCGCCGCAACCACCACCACGTGCTGCCGGGCCAGCTGGGCCGCGACGGGAATCAGGCCTTCCTCGGGCGCACCGCCGTCCAGTGACGTGAGCAGCACAACGAGGGACCGGTGCGCGGAAACGGCGCGGACCTGCGCCGGGACTGCCGGCCAGTCCATCTCAATGAGTTCGGCCTCAAGCGGTGCCATGGCCTGGACCAGCTGGCCCAGGAGGTTCCCCTGCCCGGCGGACCCTGCCCTGGCGCGGGTACGCCGGTCAAAGGCAAGGAAGTCCACCCGGTCTCCGCCCCGCTCCGCGAGGACACCCAGCAGGAGGGCCGCTTCCATGCCCGTGTCCAGGCGCGTTTCGTCGTCGATCCTTGCCGCCGACGTCCTGGAGGTATCGAGGACCATGACCACACGGCGGTCGCGTTCGGGCCGCCAGGTGCGTACCACCACCGCGGACCGGCGTGCCGTGGCCCGCCAGTCAATCGACCGGACGTCGTCACCCCGGACATAGTCCCGGAGGGAATCGAACTCGGTGCCCGCGCCGCGGATCTGGACCGCGGCCTTGCCGTCGAGCTCGCGCAGTTTCCGCAGCTTGGAGGGCAGGTGCCTGCGGGAGTGGAAAGGCGGCAGCACCCGCAGCGAGCCGGGGCTATGGATTGTCTTCTGGCGCGCTGCCAGCAGCAGGGGGCCAAACGAGCGGAGGGTGGCGTGCGGTGCCCGGAGGTCACCCCGCCGGACGGGACGCAGCCGTACCGTGACGCGCCTGCTCTCGCCGGCCGGAACCTCAATGTCCTGTACGGCGTTCTGTGCCCCCGCCGAGGGCTGCCAGGCGTCGCGCAGGACGCCGCGGAGCCGGCGGCCGCCGTCGTTCCGGACCGTGAGCACAGCATTCACGGCCGCGTGCAGGGTGACGTTTCCGGGCTGTGTGCGCAGCAGGCTGACCGTCCGCAGCGGCGCCGCGGCCAGAAGGTCGACGGCGGCAAGGGCCGCCAGCACCCCGGACACCAGCAGTACCGTTCCCCAGCCGGGCAGCAGGAGGACCGGCACCACCCCCAGCAGCACCAGGAGCACGAAACGCCCGGAGATGGCCATCAGCGGGGAACGGGAACGGAGGCCAGGATGCTGCCCAGCACGTCATCCACCCGGACCCCGTCCATCTGGGCTTCCGGCTGAAGCGCCACGCGGTGCCGCAGGCAGGGGAGCGCGAGGGCCTTGACGTCGTCAGGGGTCACAAAGCTCCGGCCTGACAGCCAGGCCCATGACCGGGACGTGTTCAGCAGGGCCGTGGCCCCGCGGGGAGAGACTCCCAGCAGGAACGACGGGGCGGAGCGGGTAGCCCGCACCAGATCCACGATGTAGCCAATGATTTCAGGGTCCACCGCCACCGACGCCACGGCCTGCCGGGCTTTCGAGAGGTCTGCCGCACCTGCTACTGCCCGGACCCCCGCAGCCATGAGGTCACGCGGGTCAAAGCCGGCAGCGTGGCGCCGGATGACCTCCATTTCGTCCTGGCGCCCGGGCAGCGGCATGGTCAGCTTGAGCAGGAAGCGGTCCAGCTGCGCTTCCGGGAGGGGATAGGTCCCTTCATACTCAACCGGGTTTTGGGTGGCAGCAACGAGGAACGGTGCTGGCAGCGGCCGGGACACCCCGTCCACGGAAACCTGCCGTTCCTCCATGGCCTCGAGCAGGGATGCCTGCGTTTTGGGCGGCGTCCGGTTGATTTCGTCTGCCAGCAGGATGTTGGTGAAAACCGGCCCTTCACGGAACGTGAATTCGGAGGTGTGCGAGTCGTAGACCAGGGATCCCGTGACGTCTCCGGGCATCAGGTCCGGGGTGAACTGCACGCGCTTCGTGTCCAGGCTCAGCGCTGCCGACAGGGCACGCACCAGCAGTGTTTTGGCGACGCCCGGGACACCCTCCAGAAGCACGTGGCCCTGGGAAAGGAGCGCAATCAGCAGTCCCGTGACGGTGGCGTCCTGCCCCACCACGGCCTTGGCCACCTCGTGCCGCACGTCCAAAAGGGCCTGCCGGGCTGAATCATGATCCATGTGGTCCAGGACCCGGGGGCTGCTGCCTTGCTCGCTCATCGGCTCTTGACTTCTTTCTCTAGGGTGTCCAGCTCCCGGGACCAGGCAACAAGCCTCGCCTCGGTGCCGGGACGTTCGTTGATAAGTTCGCGGAGCCCCCTGACCGGCTTGCCGAGGAGTCCGGCAGCTGCGTCGATAACCTGGTCGGCGGTGGCCCCTGGCCCGGTCCGCAGGTGCCCGGAAAGTCGTACCAGCGCGCCAGCCCGCAGGTTGTCCCTCGCCTGGTCCACGGCGCGGGAGTCCTGATAGAGCCTCGCCCGGCCCTCTGCCGTCTCCGCTGCCTTGACCACGACCGGCAAGGGCTCAAACACCAGCGGGCCCAGGCGCCTGCCGCGCCAGGCCATCGCCGCCAGGGCAACCAGGACGAGCCACGGGCCCAGGAAACGCACCCAGTCGGGGGCCAGGTCGTCGAGGCTTGCGGGGCTGCCCCCGGTATCCAGGTCCTCGAGGGCAGGGATGTACCACACAAGGTCCGGGGACGGGCCGAGCGTCCGGATGGCCAGGGCGGCATGCCCCAGGCTGTCCAGCTGTCCGTTGCTGAAGACGGCGGTGCTGCCCACCACGGTGAGCCGGCCACCGTTGCCGACGGCAACGAGCCCTGCGCTGGAGCTGTCCGGCCGGTAGCAGGTCGTCCCGCCGTCGTACAGGAAGCCGGACTCCCCGGAAACTGCACCTGCAGCCTGCGGGTCAGGCAGGCTGCAGCCGGGCTCCAGCACTGGAGACGCGTCCGGCACCACCCCTGCCTGCCGGATGCCGGCGTCGAGTGCGTCCAGGGTCTGCAGCCGGGGCGATACCACCACCACCCGGTGGGCGGACTCCGCCAGGCTGCGGAGCCGGGGCCCGTCCAGGAAGCCGTTCCTGTCGTACAGCAGCAGCGTGGGCGAAGAACCGGCCTCTAGTGCCGCCATGGCTGCCCCGTAGTTTCCTGCATCGTGGACAGCTACTCCGTGCCGGCCCAGGATCTGCGCCACCGCGCGGGCGCCATCGGGGCCGGCGTTGTGGACCGACATCGGAACGGCGTCGCCCTTGGGACCGAGCTGCGCCCAGAGAACCAGGACCAGCGCGGCAGCCACCACGGCGGCACAAGCCACAAAGGCACGGTGCCGCCGGACCCACCCTGTCCTGCGGACGGATGCCTGGTCCGCATCGGTGCCTCCGTGCACCACGGAAGCCGGAGCCGCCCCGGTCATGGCAGTACCGCCGGGCGCGGTGCCTCATGGTCCTGGTGGTCCTGGTGGTCCTGGCGGTCCGGCCGGCGGACGGGCTTGAGGGCTTCGAGCGCCTCATCCAGGCTGGCCATCGCCCGGTAGTCGCCTGCGTCCGCCGCCCTGTTCCCGTAGCGGATGGCATCGAAAGTCACCGCCGCCCTGTCCAGGCGCTGCGCTTCGGTGCTGAAGGGAAATGCCAGGTCCCGGGCCACCTCATCGGCTGTCCGCCCGGGCTGGGGTTCCAGGATGGTGCGGTCCTCGGCAGAGCGGACAAGCGCCCGGAAGCGGTCCACGACGGCGTCCGCCCACCTTCCAGCCGCCGCGGACATTTCCGCGCGCTGCCGGTAGTCGGCGGCCGCCAGCACGCCCTCGGGCTCGAACACCTCCCTGGCCTTCCGGGCCCTGGGGTTCAGCCGGGGCTTGGCGATGATCACCGCGGCAGCGATGATCACGGCGATCACGACTCCAATGACGGGGCTTGGCACGGTGCTGCCTGCGTCCGCCGACCCGTCCAGGGTTGAAAGCCAGTCCAGGAAGTCCTCCCACAGCGTTTCGATCCAGCCCGGGGCAGCGTCGCGGTATTCAGGGTGTGAAAGCTCCTCTGCGGCCCAGCGGCGGGCTTCTTCCGCCCCGGGCAGCACCGGGGGTTCAGCGGCCATCCGGCCATGCCCCCGCCGCAGGCCCGGTGCCGGGGCTCCAGCCACCGGGGTAGCCTCCGGGCCGGGCTGCCGCCTGGCCGCGGCCCGGGATGCCGTCCGGATCCGCGCCGGACTCCATCATGCGGAGCAGCGAAATATCCAGTCCGTCCTTTCGCATGCGGAGATCCATGTAGATCAGCGCCATGACAGATGTCTGGAAGGCGTAGCCCAGCGCTCCGGCAAGTGCACCGAGGACGGCGGTGATGATGCCGACCGCGATGGCGATGGCCACGTCCTGTCCGGCGCCGCCGTGCGGCGACAGGAAGTCCGCCATCAGCGGGGGTACAAGGCTCACCGGGATCATGACCACCTGGCTGATGATGCCCACCATGATCCCCACCACCACGGTGATGCCAAGGATCCGCCACCAGTTGGCCCGGGTCAGTTCCCAGGACCGGCGCAGGGCGTCCAGCGCACCCAGCTCCTCAACCACGACCGCGGCCGGGGCCACGAGCAGTTTGATGTAGATCCATACGGCCAAGGCGACAAAGCCGAGGAACAGGGGGATGAGCAAAAGGACGCCTATCCGTTCCATGCTGGCTATCAGTGCGACGGCGGCCGCTGCCGGGACGAGGATGGCAAGCAGGCCGGCAAGCATCAGCAGTCCCGCCAGCCGCATCAGTGCCCAGACCCGCGGCCGCGCAAGGACCCACATCTGCTTGAAACCGGTGGGGCGGTTCAGGATGGACCGCGCCACCGGCACCACCATGGCGCCCTGCAGGACGGAGGCGATGAAGATCGTCAAAACGGAAACCAGCACAATGGCGGCAACGAAGCCCAGGCCCAGCGCTGTGAGGTCGGCGGGGCTGGCGCTCTCCGCCCAGGCTTCGATGGAGCCCATCGATGTGGCTGTGGCTGCTGTAAGGACTGCCGTGAGGATGGCGGCGAGGGACTGCGCCAGTAGGGAAGCGCCCAGCATGGCCTTGGCATTCCGCCTGATGGTCTGGAACGAACCGTCCATGATCTCCCCGAACATCAGGGGGCGCAGCGGGACGATGCCCGGTTTGGGCGGAGCAACGTATTGTGGCTGGCCGTACGGGCGGCCCGGATGGGGATACCCGGGGCCGGGGGAGTTCGTGCCCTGGGCGCCCGGGTATGGCGGGCAAGGCTGATCCCAAGGCCGCTGCCACACCGGTGGCCCCCAAGGTTGCTGCTGATCCGCCGGCGGTGGCCAGCCTGGCGGCCGCTGCCCGGCCGGCGCACCCCATGGGCGCTGCCGATCCGCCGGCGGCGGCCAGCCTGGCGGCTGCTGCGCCGGTTGGTGCCCTCCCGAAGGCTGGTCCTGCTCCGGAGTCTGCCCCCATGCAGGCAGGCCCGGGCCTCCGGTCTCCTCCGCGTCGGAATCCTTTGACACGATGTTCCTTCCCCCATCCAGTCCGCCGTCGGCCTGGCGCCGGCTTCGCAATCCCGGCGTGGCGCTGGAAACGTCCGGCGTGGCACCAGCCTATAGTTCCGGCGTCGGGCATCCTAGCGCTCCGCCATGCCGGAGGGCGCTGAACAGGACAAAGCCATCCTGATAAGGGAATATATAACTATGAAGGCACGCATTCTGGTGGTAGACGATGATGAAGCGCTGGCCGAAATGATTGGAATTGTCCTCCGCAATGACGGCTTCGAGCCGGTCTTTTGCGCGGACGGCGCCCAGGCGCTCGACGTTTTCCGGTCATCGCGGCCGGACCTTGTTTTGCTGGACCTCATGCTTCCGGGCGTGGACGGCATCGAGGTCTGCCGGCAGATCCGTGGAGAGTCGGATGTTCCCATCGTTATGCTCACCGCCAAGTCGGACACGTCCGACGTCGTCCGCGGACTTGAGTCCGGCGCCGACGACTACGTGCCAAAGCCCTTCAAGCCGGCTGAACTGGTGGCGCGCGTCCGCGCGAGGCTCCGCCCCGGCGACCAGAAGGCCCCGGAAACCCTCCGCATCGCGGACATCACCATCGACGTCGCCGGACACACGGTCAGCCGGGGCGGCGACCGGATTTCGCTGACGCCCCTGGAGTTCGACCTCCTGGTGGCCCTGGCACGGAAACCGTGGCAGGTGTTCACCCGGGAACTGTTGCTCGAACAGGTCTGGGGTTACCGCCATGCTGCTGACACGCGCCTGGTGAACGTCCATGTCCAGCGGCTCCGGTCCAAGATCGAGCAGGATCCGGAAGCTCCGGAAGTCGTGTTGACGGTGCGTGGTGTCGGTTACAAAGCAGGGGCCTGAACCCGCGGCACAGGACGGTGCGCCCGGTGAGGGCGCGCCCGCTCCCGCGGGCAACTCCGCCGCCGGACATTCCGGCGGGGCCGGCCTGCCCCCTGGGCCCGAACACACCGACGCCGCCAGCGCCCGTTTCCGGGACCTGATGTTCCGCGCCCATCTCTGGCAGCGGCGCGCCCTGATCGTCAGCCTGCGTGTTGCACGGCTGGTCAGGACCGGATTCCGGCGGTTCCTGCCGGCGCTGCGCTTCATCGGCCGGTCCCTTCACCGGCGGTGGCGCCGGTCGCTGCAGTTCCGCACTGTCCTCACCACACTCCTCCTGGCCGTCACTTCGTTCGCGGTTGTGGGTGCCTATCTGTCCAACCAGATCGCCAACAACCTTTTCCAGGAGCGGCTGGCGCAGGCAGAGTCTGAAACCAGCTACCACGTCAAGCAGGTCCAGGACACGTTCGACGGCGCGCAGGTCACCGACCAGGCCAGTGTCATCACCCTGGTTTACGACACCCTCAACGCGGTGGAAGGCCGGGGTTCGGTCATCCAGCGCAGGTATGTTTTTGAGGCCATGCCGGAACAGACCAAGCCCAGGAACCGCTGGGTCGAATCCCGGGCCTCGGACCAGCTGACAGTGAGCGTCATCCCGCCCGAACTGCGCAAGGCCGTGCAGGAGTCGGGGAAGGACCAGTATTGGGCCTCCACCGTCATTCCGGTGGGCACCGAAGACCGCCCCGGCATTGCGGTGGGCAACAAGGTGACGTTTAACGGCACCGTCTACGAGCTGTACCTGATCTACGACCTGAATA
The DNA here is from genome assembly GCF_023708005.1 of Pseudarthrobacter sp. NCCP-2145. NCBI lineage: Bacteria > Bacillati > Actinomycetota > Actinomycetes > Micrococcales > Micrococcaceae > Pseudarthrobacter > Pseudarthrobacter sp. NCCP-2145. The sequence continues at coordinate 181,053 of NZ_BRCG01000004.1, forward strand.
CCGCGCAGCAGACCCTGGATGAGATCCAGAGTGTCCTCTGGGCCGGCGGCGCCGTGCTGGTCCTTCTGATCGGCGCCGTCGCCTGGTACGTCACCCGCAACGTCGTCAGCCCGGTCAGCCACGCCGCCATGGTGTCGGAGAAGCTCGCTGCCGGCCAGCTGCAGGAACGGATGGTGGTCCGGGGAGAAGACGAAGTTGCCCGCCTGGGTGCATCCTTCAACCACATGGCAGCCAGCCTCCAGGAGCAGATCACCCAGCTGGCAACCCTTTCGCAGATGCAGCAGCGGTTCGTCTCCGACGTCTCCCACGAACTGCGCACACCGCTGACCACAGTCCGGATGGCGGCGGAAGTCCTGTATGACGCGCGCCACGACTTCGACCCCATTAACAAGCGCTCCGCAGAGTTGCTCTACAACCAGGTTGAGCGCTTCCAGTCGCTGCTGTCGGACCTGCTTGAAATCTCCCGCTTTGATGCCGGTGTGGCAGTGCTCGATGCCGAAGCCGAAGACATCCTGCAGGTTGTCGCACATGCCATCGAAGGCGCTGCCCCGGTAGCCGCGGAATACGGTTCGGAGATTGTCCTCAGGGCACCCGAAGGTGCCATCATCGTGGAGATGGACGCACGGCGCATCGACAGGATCCTGCGGAACCTGATCCTCAACGCAGTGGAGCACGGCGAAGGAAGGCCTGTCACCGTCACGGTCGCAGCCAGCCAGACCGCCGTCGGAATTGCCGTCCGGGACCACGGCATCGGAATGGCGCCCGCAGAGGCAGCGCGCGTCTTCGACCGTTTCTGGCGGGCCGACCCCGCCCGCGCCCGCACCACCGGCGGCAGCGGCCTTGGCCTGTCCATCGCCATGGAGGACACAAAGCTGCACAACGGCTGGCTCCAGGCATGGGGCAAGAAAGGCAGCGGCGCCAACTTCCGGCTGACGCTGCCCCTGCGCCAGGGGGAAGAAATCGACAAATCGCCGGTCCAGCTCGAGCCGGAGGACATCGTGATGCCCGGAGAGCCGGGGACCAGCAACATGCTGGTCCTGGGAACAGGCGCGCCGGCCGGAACGGGACCTGCCCAGGAGGAGAGAACATGACGGGCCATGCCCGCCGACAGGCGAAACTGTCCGCTTCCCTGCTGGTCCTCCTGCTCGTCCTGCTGGCCGGCTGTGCCAGAATCCCCACGTCCGGGCCGGTGGGCAAAAGCAGCGAGGGCAGCGCAGGGAACCTCAGCGCGCCGGTGTTCCTGCCGGCCGCGCCACAGCCGGGCGCCTCGCCTGAGACCATCATCGATTACTTCTACCGGGCAGGCAGCGGCTATGAAGACGACTACGCGGTGGCGCGGCAGTACCTGACGCAGGCCTCTTCCGTGTCTTGGAAACCGGACCAGCGTGCCCTTGTCTACCGGGAAGCGCGGGTGGTGGCAACCGGCACCGAGAACGTCTACAACTATGAGCTGGACGTCGCCTACACCGTGGATGCTGACGGGATCGCCACGCAGTCACCGGAAGGAACGATTGAAAACATCCCGGTGACCGTCACCCAGGTGGACGGTGAGTGGAGGATCTCCGCCATTCCGGACGGCACCGCCATCGCGGAGGAAACCTTCAAGGTCATCTACGGCGCATTCCCCATCTACTTCTACGATCCCTCTTTTACGTTCGCGGTCCCGGATGTGCGCTGGTTCATCAAGAACAAGACGGTCAAGGCGATGACCAGCGCCTTGCTGGCCGGACCGGCTCCCTACCTGCGCGGCGCCGTCGCAAGCGCCTTTCCCTCCGGCATCAAGCTGGCCCGCGAGTCGGTCCCGGTGGTTTCCGGTGCCGCTCAGGTTGACCTCACGGCCAAGGAACTCATGGAGACGTCGCCGGAGGACCGGCTGCGGATGCAGATGCAGCTGACATTGACGTTCCGCAGCCAGCCCGACGTCGTCAACGTCGAGCTGCGCGCCAACCAGGACCTGGTCCGGGTGGAAGACGACGGGTCCGTGCTTCCGCCGGTGCAGGACAAGAACGTGCCGTCCCGCCAGATTGCCATCAGCGGCAACGACCTGGTGCGCTACGAAAACAACAGGGTTTCACCGCTGCCCGATATGCAGCCCGTGTCCTCCCTCAACCCGAGGCTTCCCGCAGAATCTCCCGTGTCGCAGTCGGCTGCCTTCCTCAATGACAGCCGGACCACGCTGTACAGCATCAGCCCGGGCCAGCCGGCCAGGGCACTCACCACCAGGAGTACCCTGAGCCGGCCATCCTTCGGCCTCAATGAATGGGTCTGGTCGGCCGGCCCGGGAGGCTCGGGGGACACCGAAGTGGTGGCTTACCGCCCGGCCGGTATCGCAGAGGGGGCCACCGTACCCTCGGTCACCCTGACGCCGGCCTGGCTGGCCGGCCGGACTGTCAAAGAGTTCCGGATTTCGAGGGAAGGGGTCCGTGCGCTGGTGATTTCGGAGCAGAACGGTAAAACCCGGGTCCAGGTGACCGGCATTATCCGCGGCGGCGACGGGACACCCCGGGAGCTGACGCCGCCCATTACCCTGGCAACCGGCAGTGACCCCGACCAGGGCGCGTGGGTCACCGATACGACCATCGCGGTCATGAAGGGCTCAGCGGCGTCGAACGTCACGCCGGAGCTGCTGTCACTCGCCTCCGGGCAGCCGCAGCAGCTGGCGCCCTGGCCGGGCCTCGTCGCCTTGAGCGCCGGGAACGGGCCTGAGGACATTTATGCCCAGTCGGCAGAGGGCATCTTCCAACGCCTCGGCAACGGATGGTCCCCCCAGATTAAGGGCCCCACCGACCCCTCATTTCCAGGCTGAGGCCCTGTCCCGGCAGCTGGGCCGGGTCCGGCCTTCCGGGATTTGTCCACATACGGCAGCTGGATGCTGTGATGGCACCGCTACCGGGTGGAAAGTCAGGGAGTGGCCACCAGAACAGGATTGCCTGACAGGGCAGCGGTACCTGTCCGGCTGGACCCCGACCTCACCCCGCCTCCCTGGTTCAGCGCCAGGCACAGGGCAGACCACGGCAACACAGTCTTTCGCATGCTGGATCAGCTCGCGGGAGCGGGGGCGGACCTGCTTTCCCTGGCAGTTCCCGTGGACTGCGTGTGCTGCGGCGCCGAAGACCGGGCGCTCTGTATCCGGTGCGACCGCCACATCCGGCGGCTCACCGCGTCCCCGTTCCGTGCGGAAAGCGGAGCCCCCGCGCTGATGGACGTGGCGGGGACGGTGCTGCTTCCGGTGGTGGCCGCCGGCGTGTACCGCGAAGAGCTGGCCCAGGCGCTGCTCTCCTTCAAAAGGCATGGGCAGCACCAGCTGAAGGGAAGCCTGGGACGAGCTCTGGGCGGAGCGGTCCGGGCGGCTACGGAGGGTTCGAGGGATTTCCTCCTGGTCCCTGTCCCCACCAGTACCAGGGCATATCTGAACCGTGGCTTCAGCCCCGTCCAGCTGCTCCTGCGCGGCGCGGCAGGCCGGCTGCCGGGGCCGGGTGTTGCAGACGTCCTCACGAAAGCACGCGGACCAGGACTGCAGCTGCCCGGCGGGCAAAAAGGCCTCGGCCGGGGTGCCCGGGCGCAGCGCGTGCGCGGTTCCATGCGGGTCCGCCGGCGGTTCCGGAACAAGGTCGCCGGATACCCCTGCATCATCATCGACGACGTGCTGACCACCGGAGCCACGCTGGCTGAGGCAGCCCGGGCCCTCCATGCGGCCGGGGCGCAGGTGGCGGGCGCCGTTGTGCTCGCGGCGACACGCCCGCCGGATGCCGATGGCTGCACCGCCGCACCCGCGCAGGCCCGCGGAACCTGCCATGACTTAGAAAAAAATAAACCGGGAAAGGATGAATAACGGGTGCCTATGAACTAACGTCGGTGGTGGGTACCAAGAACAGAATGTACCTTTCGATGGCGGCTCGGAGAGGGGCTCGACTGTCAGGCAGATCGGCCCAGGGAAGCGCCGCCGTCGTGTCACCGAAGTCATTTGGAGGGCACCATGGAGTTTATGATCAGCGGACGAAATCTGACAGTTTCAGACCGGTTCCGCGAATACGCCGGGGAAAAAATCTCGAAAATCGAATCGCTTGGGGACAAGGTCCAGCGGGTCGATGCGAAAGTCTCCAAGGAGACCAATGCCCGGCAGACCGGCGATCAGCTGACCGTTGAGGTGACAGTCCTGGGCAGGGGGCCCGTGATCCGCGCTGAGGCCAGCGCCGCTGACAAGTTTGCAGCATTCGACCTCGCCTACAACAAACTGCTGGAACGGCTCCGGCGCGCCAAGGACCGCAAGAAGGTCCACCATGGACGGCACACACCCAAGGCTGTCCGCGAAGCTACCGCCTCCCTCGAACCCGCCAGCCCGAACGAGCCCCTCTACGTCGAGGCAAGCCACCGGAACGAGGCCGTGGCCGCCCCCGAAGACAAGTCTCCCTATGATGTGGACAACGACATTCCGGCCGGCAATTCCCCGGTCCTGATCCGGCGCAAGGTCTTTCCCGCCGCTTCCCTCTCCCTCGACGACGCCGTGGACAACATGGAACTTGTGGGCCACGATTTCTACCTCTTCGTCGACAAGGCCACCAACACGCCGTCCGTCGTGTACCGCCGCCGCGGCTGGACCTATGGGGTGATCACCCTGGACCACGAGTGCGAACCCGGAGACACCGTGGTGGAGGAAAAAGTCCTTGCCTACCGCTCGGACGACACCCCGGCCAACGCCTAGGCTGGTGAAAACCATCAACAGAGAGGACTGATGTGCCGGCGACGCTGAGCCTGGACCAGGCACGGCGGATCGCTTTGGCAGCGCAGGGACTCGACAAAGGACGGCCCGCCGGCCCCGTGACATCACGGACGGTGGGCCGCACCTTTGCCCGGATCCAGCTCGTCCAGATCGATTCCGTCAATGTGGTATCCCGGAGCCACTTCCTTCCGTTCTTTTCCCGGCTCGGCCACTACGACCGCACGATCCTCCAGCGGATGTCCGCCGTCCATCCTCGGCGCATGGTGGAGTACTGGGCGCACGAGGCCAGCTACATCCGGCCGGAACACTATGCAGACCTCCTGTTGTGGCAGAAACGGACCTGGGTGGGTGCGTCCCGCATGGACCCCGGGCTTCGTGCCGACATCACCGGGCGTATCCTCGACACCCTCGCACGGTCCCGCCCCCTGACCGCTGCTGAGTTGACTGCCCGGATAGGCCACGTCGAGGAAACGCAGACGGCGAACTGGGGCTGGAACTGGAATGCCGTGAAGAGGGTGCTGGAACACCTGTTTGAGGACGGCACGGTCTGCGCTGCGTCGCGGACGGAACAGTTCGAGCGCAGGTACACGCTGGCTGCCAAGGTGCTGCCGCAGCTTACCGTCGGGGAAGCAGGCGCCGACGCCAGGGCCGGGGCGATGCACCGCCTGATCGACGCCGCCGCGCAGGCCCATGGCATCGGAACCGTGCGGTGCTTCGCGGACTACTTCCGCACGCCCGTCAAGGCGGCAGCGGACGCCGTCGCGCATCTTGTGCAGCAGGGAAGGCTGGAACCGGTGACCGTGCCGGGCTGGGACCGCGCCGTCTTCCGCCACGCTGACGCAACTTTGCCCCGGCGGGCCACGGGCCGCGCGCTGCTGAGCCCCTTCGATTCACTGGTATTCGAACGCCGGCGGCTTGAAGAGCTGTTCGGCTTCCACTACCGGATCGAAATCTATACTCCTGAGAACAAAAGGCGGTACGGCTACTACGTCCTTCCCTTCCTCCTCCGGGACAGGATCGTGGCGCGGGTGGACCTCAAGGCTGACCGAAAGGCAGGAAAACTTCTGGTGAGGTCCTCCTTCGCCGAACCTGGCGCCCCGCCGGACACCGCCGTCGAACTTGCTGCAGAGCTCCGCCTCATGGCCGGCTGGCTGGGCCTGCCAGAGGTGGAAGTATTCCCCGTTGGCGACCTGGCCGGCGGCCTCGCACGTGCCGTACGAACCGAAGCGGACTATCCGCTCTGAGGGAACAAACGGGCACCTCGGCGGTGTCTCTCCCGTAGACTAAAAACGCCAGAATTCGGCGGCAACGACTGGGAGCATCTTCACGTGGCATCACTTATCGAAAAACTTCTCCGCACCGGTGATAAAAAAACCCTCCGGCAACTGCGGAACTATGCCGACTCCATCAATGCCCTGGAAGATTCGTTCAAGACGTTCACGGACGCCGAACTCCGGGAGGAAACCGACCGGTTGAGGGAACGGCACCAGGACGGTGAGAAACTGGATGACCTGCTTCCGGAAGCGTTCGCCGCCGTCCGGGAAGCTTCCTCGCGGACCTTGGGGATGCGCCACTTCGATGTCCAGATGATGGGCGGCGCCGCCCTGCACCTGGGCAACATCGCGGAAATGAAGACCGGTGAAGGCAAGACCCTGGTGGCGACCGCTCCCGCCTACCTGAACGCTCTCACCGGCAAGGGCGTCCATGTGATCACCGTGAACGACTACCTCGCCGAGTACCAGTCGGACCTCATGGGACGTGTCTACCGTTTCCTTGGCCTGAGCAGCGGGTGCATCCTCTCGAACCAGGATCCCGCAGTCCGTCGCCAGCAGTACGCCGCTGACATTACCTACGGCACCAACAACGAATTCGGGTTCGACTACCTCCGCGACAACATGGCCTGGGACAAGAACGAGCTTGTCCAGCGCGGACACCACTTCGCCATTGTCGACGAAGTGGACTCCATCCTCATTGACGAAGCCCGCACGCCGCTCATCATCTCCGGGCCGGCGCAGGGGGACACCAACCGCTGGTACAGCGAATTCGCAAAGGTGGTCCTCCGGCTTCAGCCTGACAAGGACTACGAAGTCGACGAAAAGAAGCGTACCGTCGGCGTCCTGGAGAGCGGGATCGAGAAGGTGGAGGACTACCTCGGTATTCAAAACCTTTACGAGTCCGCCAACACACCGCTCATCGGGTTCCTTAACAACGCCATCAAGGCCAAGGAACTTTTCAAGCGGGACAAGGACTACGTCATCCTGGACGGGGAAGTCCTGATCGTCGACGAGCACACCGGCCGCATCCTCGCCGGCCGCCGCTACAACGAGGGCATGCACCAGGCGATCGAGGCCAAAGAAGGCGTCGAGATCAAGGCCGAGAACCAGACCCTGGCCACTGTGACGCTGCAGAACTACTTCCGTATGTACCAGAAGCTTTCAGGCATGACCGGTACTGCCGAAACCGAGGCAGCGGAATTCATGAGCACCTACAAGCTGGGCGTGGTGGCCATTCCCACCAACCGCGACATGCAGCGCATCGACCAGCCGGACCTGGTCTTCAAGAACGAAACGGTTAAGTTCGACGCCGTGGTGCGGGACATCGCCGAACGCCACGAAAAGGGCCAGCCGGTCCTGGTGGGCACCACCAGCGTCGAGAAGAGCGAATACCTGTCCCGCCTTCTTGCCAAGGAAGGCATCCGGCACGAGGTCCTCAACGCGAAAAACCACGCACGTGAAGCTGCCATCGTCGCCCAGGCCGGACGTAAGGGCGCCGTCACGGTGGCAACCAACATGGCCGGCCGCGGTACGGACATCATGCTCGGCGGCAACGCTGAATTTACCGCCGTGGCCGAGCTTGCCAAGCGCGGGCTGGATCCTGAGGAGAACTCCGAGGAGTACGAGTCCGCCTGGCCGGCAGCACTCGAAGCTGCCAAGCAGTCGGTCAAGGACGAGCACGAGGAAGTCTTGAACCTTGGCGGACTCTACGTTCTGGGAACCGAGCGCCACGAATCACGCCGCATCGACAACCAGCTTCGCGGACGCTCCGGCCGCCAGGGCGACCCTGGCGAGTCGCGCTTCTACCTGTCGCTGACCGATGACCTCATGCGGCTCTTCAATTCCGGCGCCGCGGAACGGCTCATGAACAGTTCCGTGCCCGACGACGTCGCCCTGGAATCGAAGCTCGTATCCCGGGCTATCGCCTCAGCGCAGGGCCAGGTGGAGGGCCGCAACGCCGAACAGCGCAAAAACGTCCTGAAGTACGACGACGTCCTCAACCGCCAGCGTGAGGCAATCTACAGTGACCGGCGGCGGATCCTTGAAGGCGACGACCTGCACGAGAAAGTCCAGTTCTTCGTCGAAGACACTGTCACCGCGCTCATCGACGCGGCAACGGCAGAAGGCAACGGCGACGACTGGGACTTCAACCAGCTCTGGACTAACCTCAAGACCCTGTATCCCGTGAGCGTCACGCCGGAGGAGATCATCGAGGAGGCCGGCGGCAAATCCAGGCTCACGGTGGAGTTCCTGAAGGAGGAACTGCTCTCCGACGCGCGGCTGGTGTACCAGGCGCGGGAGGAGGCCCTGGGCTCGGAAAGCATGCGCGAACTTGAGCGCCGCGTGGTCCTCTCCGTCATTGGCCGTAAGTGGCAGGAACACTTGTATGAGATGGACTACCTCAAAGAAGGCATCGGGCTGCGCGCCATGGCCCAGCGTGATCCGCTGGTGGAATACCAGCGTGAGGGCTTCATCCTGTTCCAGGGCATGATGGAAGCCATCCGGGAAGAAAGCGTCGGATTCCTGTTCAACCTCGAGGTTGAAGTCACGCCCGCCCAGGACGTGGTGGTCGCGGACGACGCCGGCGGACACACCGAGCATGTGCAGCCGCAGGTTCACGCTGCCGGGCTCGAAGCGCCGGAGAAGCCGGCCCAGCTGCAGTACACTGCCCCCAGCGAAACCGGTGGAACGCAGACCCGGGTGGAGACACGCTCCTCGGGCAGGTCGGGAAATCCGGCCAAGGCGGCAACGCAGGACGCGGCCAAACGTCCGGCAAAGAAGAAGCGCCGCTGACGGTGGAGTGAGCCGCCAGTGGCGGCTTGGATCAGGATTGTGAGGGCAGGGCCGGGAACAGTGTTCCCGGCCCTGCCCTCTGTTTCGTGTCAGCCGATGACAAGTTCGGTCACCCGCCACACCTGTTTGCTCCGCTCCAGCCGGACGGCTACCGCACGTGCGCGCACGTCGTCCACCACCACCGCGCTGCCTTCGTAGACGCCATCGCGGACTTCGCAGACGCGGACGGAGCGGACCGTGGAGTTGCGGTGAAGCCGGGCGAGTGCCGGATTGCCGGTCCGGGTAATTTCCCGCCTAATCAATGCCGCCCGGTGCTGCAGTGCGGCAAGGCAGCGGGGGTCAAGTCGTCGTGCGAGCTGATGGATCGGCCTGATGCCGGCGAGGACTTCCATTGCCGCCTGTACTGTGCCGCGGGTAATCGCGCGGACTTCCGCCAGGGGGTCGACCGGGCGCAAAGGTGCCGGACCTCCGTCGCGGAAAGGCACCGCTGGCGCAGTTGCAGACTGCGCGTGGGATGGCTGGTCCGGCTCTGCTGCTCCGGAAGCAGTCCTGTCCCGAACGGCATGTAGTGGTGTTGCTGCAGTCATTGGTCTTCCCCTTACTGTGTTGGCATCTGGTCCGGGCTGGGCTAGTGGCGTTAAGCCGGCGGCGGCTGAAGAATTTGCCCCGGAAGCAGCACATCGGGATCCTGTCCGATGACTCCCCGGTTGGCCTCGTACCAGCGGGGCCATTGACGTGCGATGGCCACGTCCGAAACGCCGGGTCCCAAATGACGGGCCGCTATGTCCCACAGGGTGTCTCCGGCGTGGACGGTGACAGCCTCGTCCCGGTGGCCTGCATCCCCTTCAGCGGCACGGTGGGCCGGAGCCGCGAGCATTCCCGGGTCTGTGACAGGTGTGGCAGGCTGCCAGCCGGGGTGGAAGGTTGACGGGGGAGTTGCTGCCGGCGCTCCAGCCGGTTCCGGTAGAGGGGCCTGTTCCGGTGCGGTGGACGGCTCCGGTTCAGCGGCCTTTTCCGGTGCGGTGGTCAGCGGCACACCGCTGGTCCGCGGGGTATGGCCCTGAGTAGGGGCTGCGCCGGGTGTGCCCGTTTCCCCTCCTGTGGGTCCTTCGGTGGCAGCGACGGCAGGAGCCGAGGCGGATTGTCTTAGCGTCGGAGCCCATTCAGGCCCCGGGCCGGTGACTGCGGCATGGGCTGCCGGTCCCGCCAGAAGGTGGACGGACAGTGCGCCCAGGACCAGCCTCTGCATGAACGCGGGCGAAAGCCTGCGGGTGGCTGCTGCGGCGCGGGGACGGCCCTTCCGCTCCAGAATGGCCGTGACGGCAGCAGCTGCCAGTGACAGGATCCACCACGCCATAATGCCTGCGCCGGCAGCAGCTGCGGCTACCCCGAGGAGTTCCTCGACTCCCGCTTCCTGTTTCCGGGCGGAAGCGTCCCCCAGCTGCCTTAGGAGGCCTGACCCGATGCAGCAAAGAAGAAGGCCCAGGAGCAGCACACCCAGCGCTGTCAGGAGGTCAGCGGGCCGTCCGGCAGCCCCTGCCTCGGCACTATTCGCCTCGCTTGATGTAGTTTGATGCAGTTTGGTTTGCATAAACCCAGTTTGCGGTCGATGTTCGAGATTTGTCCATACGCTGGAGAGATGTTTCTTCGGGTTGACCGCTCTCGTGCGGCGCCCTAGTCTGGCGCAATGCGCTGGGATTCCCTTTTCAACGACATGGAAAGCCAATTTGCTGAGTCGGAGCGGTTGGCGCTTGATGCCGAAATCAATGAGCGCACCCGTGCTGAGATGGTCACTGCAGAGCTCGCGGACAGGCTACGGGGCTCGCTTCGCTGCCGGCTCGCCGCTCATCTCGACTGCGGGGAAGTTTTCCGGGGCACACTGAGCCATGCAGGCGCGGATGCCCTTGTGCTGGACGAGGAGCAGCACCAGGTTCTTATTCCGTACGCATCGGTCACGTGGTACGAAGGGCTGGGCCGGATGGCGGTGGCAGAGCCGTCACAGGTGCGCAGGGGTATTGGACTTGCCCACGCTTTGCGCGGTCTCGCGAGGGACCGCGCCGAACTGTCCCTAACACTAAGGGGGCAGGGTTCAGGGCCTGGCAGAATCACGGGCGTGATTGACAGGGTAGGGAAGGACCACCTGGACCTGGCCGTCTACACTCCAGGGGAGTCCCGCCGCAGTAGCCAGGTCAACCAGGTATCTGTCATCCCCTTCGCGTCCCTGGCAGCCATCAGGTCCAGGCGGTCCGGCGAACTTTAGTGGCCTTATCCGCTGGGCTGGTGAAGAAACAACGCGGGCTTCAGACGGACTTGGACTTCGACTCCTGGATCATCCGGCTTGCCTCGGCGTAGCGCTCCTCGATGTATTTTTCGAGCATCTTCTCTTCCACGCGCCACTGACCCCTTCCGCCAACCTGGATGGCTTTCAGTTCACCACTGCGGACCAGTGCGTACGCCGCCGGAGAATTGATCTGGAGCTGCTCGGCGACATCTGCGAGCGTAAGGAACCTGGGCATGCTTCCATTTTGCCATCGAATGGACGCAGGTGCTGCCGTTATCCACAGTTTGGCGTGGTTTGCAGTGATGACTTTTGTTCCTGCTTCCCGCCGGTAACAATGAGGGTGACACGGCGAGCAGGGCCGGCTTACAGGGGGAGAAGACGAGATGGTGCCTGAAGTATCTGCCACAGCGGCACGGCTGAAGCGGCCGTCCTGGAAGGATCCCCGGCTGCTGGCGGGTATCCTCCTGGTCCTGGTTTCCGTGGCTGGTGTGGTTTTCCTCGTCGGCAGCGCGGACCGGACAACGGAAGTTTTCGCAGCACGGGACGGTATCGCTGTAGGGGAGCGGCTGACCGAGGAAAATGTGGTACGCGCGAAGGTGCGCCTGGGTGACACGGAGAGCCAGTACATCACGGCGGAGTCGGGGCTCCCTGAGGGCGTCGTGGCGGTTCAGCGGATCGGAAGGGACCAGCTGGTTCCCCGTGCCAGCCTTGGCGCGGTGGATGAACTCGACCGAAAGCCGGTAGCGCTCTCCATCGATGAAACCCTCCCGGCGCAGGCAGTAGCAGGAGCCAGGGTGGACGTCTGGGTTGCCCAGCCGGACGCCCGCAACGGTTTTAGCGAGCCGAAGCTCCTCCTGTCAGGTGCAGAGATCGCGGAGGTGACGGCCGGCTCAACGGCACTGGGGTCGTCGAAGAAAACCGTCCTGATGGTGCTGGTGGAGGACAGCCACATGCCTGCGCTGCTGGGGGCCCAGGCCAACGGGGCGAAGATCGCGGTGGTCTGGAACCCCGGCGGCGCCAAATGAGTATTCCGGTGGTCACCGTTGGCCAGAGCCGGGAAGATCTGGTCGGAGGGCTGGAACGGCTGCACGGGCCGGTCACCGTGGTCAGGAGGTGTACGGAACTTCCCGAACTTCTTGCCGCATGCCAAAGCGGGCTGGCGCGGGCGGCGGTCGTAGCGGAAGGGTCCGAAGGGCTGACGTCCTCGCTGGTGGACCGGCTCTCAGCTGTTGGAGTGGCCATTGTTGCCTTGACGGACAACGCCGATGAAGCGGCGAGGCTGCGGGCGATAGGGGTAGCTTCCGCGGTGACCGGCGTGGAGTCCGCTGTTCTGTCGGACCGGATTGCCGAGGCCGTGTCCCAACTGTCGGGATCGGGACCACGCACTGCCCCCAGGAGCAGTCCGGCTGATCCGGGCGAAGCGCTGAAGCCGGTCCCGGATGAGCCGTCTCCCGGCCCGGATGAACCCGGGCCGGGGAGGATCATTGCTGTCTGGGGTCCTGCTGGGGCGCCCGGCCGGACCACCCTGGCTGCGAACATGGCAGGCGAGCTGGCGGCGGATGGAAAAAGAGTGATTCTTGTCGACGCTGACAGCTATGGCGCCAGCATTGCAGGCGTGCTCGGGCTCCTCGATGAATCCGCTGGACTGGCGCAGGCCTGCCGCCTCGCGGACCAGGGCCTGCTGGATCGGCAGGCCCTGGAGAAGATTGCAGCCCCGGTGGCCACCAAGTCCGGTACTTTCAGGGTGCTCACGGGCATCACCCGCGCGGACCGCTGGACGGAACTTCGCGCCTCAGCCCTCGCGCTCGTCCTTGACCGCGCACGGGACATAGCTGACGTGGTGGTGGTGGATGCCGGGTTTTGCCTTGAAGCGGATGAGGAGATCAGCTTCGACACGATGGCGCCGCGACGGAACGCGGCAACGCTGCGGTCCCTGGAGCTGGCCGACACGGTTTACGCGGTCGGCGCAGCAGATCCGGTCGGGGTTCCACGGCTGGTGCGCGGTCTCGCCGAACTGGAAGAGGCTGTTCCCGGTGTTTCGCCCATTGTCGTCCTGAACAGGGTGCGTGCTTCCGCCGTGGGCAGGGGGCCGGAACGCCAGTTGAGGGACGCGTGGGAACGCTATGGCCCGGCGTCCGCACTGAAAGGGTTCCTGCCCCACGACGCTGCCGCTGCGGACGCGGCCCTCCTCGGAGGCTCACTCCTGCTTGAAGCTGCCCCCGATTCCCCGCTCCGCCACGCCATCCGGGAACTCGTTTGTGCACCCGCCCAACAAAAGAGAAAATCCTCTGTCTTCTCTTCCACAGCAAGGCGCCGGGTGAAGGACTAGGCTCGCCATAAGAGCTGCAATGGTGCAGCAAATATTTCGTGATGGAGGCGTTTGTCGATGTCGTCTGGATCCAGCGTGGAGGATCAGCCCCTTTCCATTGAAGGCGATGAGAGTTTCATTGGGGACTACTACCAGCACCTAGCCGAAGAGGACGCCCGGGCCTACCCGCGGGACGTGCTGGTGGCACGGGCGGACCATCACCGGGACGTTGCCTCGGTCCGGCAAAGGGGCGAGGCAAAAATCGCCATCATGGACGAGGAAGACAGCAGCGTAGTCTTCGTTGTCACCGATGACATGCCGTTCCTGGTCGATTCCGTGAACGCCGAACTTGTCCGGCAGCATGCCGCCATCAAGCTGGTAATCCACCCACTGTTCGTGGCGACGCGCAACCGGGAAAGCGGCGAGCTTACCAAGGTCAACAGGGTCCCCGCGCACCTCGGGATATCCAGCGGTGACACGGCTGCCATGCCCAGCCTTTCGCACCTGATTGCCCAGGGCGAAAATGCCTCCCATATGGAGTCCTGGATCGCCGTCGAGATTAACCGTGTTTCCAAGGAGGCAGAGGCAGCCCTCCTTGAGGGCCTGGAACGTGTCCTCAAGGATGTCCGCGCTGCCGTCGAGGACTGGCCGAAGATGCGTCAGAGGGCCATCCAGATTGCTGAAAGCCTGGATCAGATCGCAAACCCTGCACAGATCGCGGAGCTGCGGCAGGCGAAGGACCTTCTGCGTTGGCTTGACGACGGGAACTTCACGTTCCTTGGCTACCGGGAGTATGACCTGGTGAACGTCGACGGCGAAGACGTGCTGGAACTGCGTGACAACAGCGGCCTGGGGCTGCTTCGGGATTCTGAGGATTCGCCGCACATCCAGCACCTGACGGATACAGGCCGGAAGAAAGCGCGGGAAAAGCGCGCCCTGGTCATCACCAAGGCAAATTCCAGGTCAACCGTCCACCGTTCGGCGTACCTGGACTACATCGGGGTCAAGAGCTTCGACGCCGAGGGCAACGTCAATGGGGAGCGCCGCTTCATTGGACTCTTTGCCACCAGCGCCTACACCGGCTCCGTCCGGGACATTCCCATCGTGCGGGAAAAGGTGGATGCAGTGCTCAAGAGCGCCGGCTTCCCGCCGGACTCCCACTCGGGGAAGGACCTGCTGGGGATCCTGGAAACCTACCCCCGGGATGAGCTGTTCCAGATCGAGATCCAGGACCTGGCCGCAACGGCCCTCGGGATCCAGAAGCTGCAGGAGCGCCGCCGCACCAGGCTCTTCCTCCGGCCGGACATCTACGGAAGGTTCATGTCCGCCGTCGTGTACCTCCCCAGGGACAGGTACACCACCAACGTCAGGCTCCGCATCGAGCAGGAACTCCGCGAAACGTTCCAGGCTGTTTCCATCGACTACGAGGCCCGCATGACGGAGTCGGCGCTGGCGCGGCTGTTCTTCCGCATCCGGCTGCCCAAGAATGCGGACTTCAGTGGCGTGAACACCGTGGAACTTGAGAAGCGGCTTGTCCGAGCCGCCCGTTCGTGGAGCGAAGGCATCGCAGAGGTGCTGCGCGAGAGTCGCGACGTTCCCGAGGCGAAGGAGCTTGCCGCCATCTGGTCCGAGGCATTCCCGGCCAGCTACCGCGTGGACTACGAAGTGGAGGACGCCCTCGAAGACATTGCGCGCTTCGAGAAGTACGGCGCCGCCGCGGAACGGTCCGAGGGTACTGTGCAGGAGAAGCCCGGCGTCCACGTCTACCTTCCGGAAGGGGCGGGTGCAACGCTGGAGGAAGACGCACGCGTCAAGCTCTACATGCTTGAACCCAAGAGCCTCAGCCAGATCCTCCCGTACTTCCATAACCTTGGCCTGGAAGTCCTGGACGAGCGGCCGTTCGAGATTGAGACCGCGGACAGCCGCGACTTCTTCCTGTATGACCTCGGCCTGAAGTACCCGGCCAAGGTGGATCCGCTCTCAACCGGGCAACTGCTGGCCGATTCCTTCGGCGCGGCAGTCACCGGTGCATCCGAATCGGACAGCTTCGACCGGCTGGTCCTGAGGGAAGGCCTGCAATGGAGGCAGGTCACCGTGCTGCGGGCCTATGCGCGGTACATGCGCCAGATGGGCAACACCAACTCGTTTGGGTTCATGGCAGACACCCTCCTGGCCAACCCGAGGGTTACGAAGGGGCTCAACGCCCTCTTCGCTGCGCGCTTCGACCCGTCCCTGAGCGACGACGAGCGGGCCGAGGCGCAGGCCTCTGTCCGCAGGGATCTGGATGTTTCCATCGAGAAGGTGGCAACGCTCGACGCCGACAGGGTCCTGCGAACGTTCGTGAACCTGATCGAGGCTACGCTGCGGACGAATTACTACCAGGACAGGACGCACCTGAGCTTCAAACTCGATCCATCACAGATCGAGGGCCTGCCGTTCCCGCGCCCGATGTTCGAGATCTGGGTCTACTCGCCGCGCGTCGAGGGTGTCCACCTCCGCTTTGGCAAGGTGGCCCGCGGCGGGCTGCGCTGGTCCGACCGCCGCGAGGATTTCCGCACCGAGATCCTCGGGCTGGTGAAGGCCCAGACGGTAAAGAATGCGGTCATCGTGCCCACTGGGGCCAAAGGCGGGTTCTTCGCCAAGCAACTGCCGGACCCCACTGCAGACCGTGCCGCGTGGATGGCGGAAGGAATCGAAAGCTACAAAACCTTTATCAGGGGCCTGCTGGACATCACCGACAACCTGGTCACCGAGGGTGACAGCGAAAAGCTTGTGCCGCCGTCGGACGTTGTGAGGCATGATGACGCCGATTCCTACCTCGTGGTGGCTGCGGACAAGGGCACCGCGACCTTCTCGGACATCGCCAACGGACTGGCTGCGGAGTACGGGTTCTGGCTGGGGGACGCGTTCGCGTCCGGCGGCTCCGTGGGGTACGACCACAAGGCTATGGGCATCACCGCCCGCGGCGCCTGGGAGTCGGTGAAGCGCCACTTCAGTGAGCTCGACCTGGATACCCAGACCCAGCCGTTCACCGTGGTGGGCGTGGGTGACATGTCCGGCGACGTGTTCGGCAACGGCATGCTCCTCTCACGGCACATCCGCCTCCTCGCCGCGTTCGACCACCGGCACATCTTCCTCGATCCCAACCCCGACGAGGAAGCCTCTTTCGTGGAGCGGCAGCGGTTGTTTGAGCTGCCCCGGTCCTCTTGGGATGACTACAACAAGTCGCTGATCAGTGAGGGCGGCGGCGTCTTTGCCCGTCAGGCCAAGTCCATTCCGGTATCAGCCCAGGTCCGTGCCGCGCTTGGCCTGCCGGCCGAAACAACCGAACTCAGCCCGCCGGAACTCCTCCGCGCGATCCTCCTGGCCCCCGCGGACCTGCTTTACAACGGCGGCATCGGTACGTACGTGAAGGCGAGCACCGAAACGAACGCGATGGTGGGGGATAAGGCCAACGACGCGATCCGCGTCGACGGCCGGGACCTGCGCGTCAAGGTGGTGGGCGAAGGCGGAAACCTCGGCATGACGCAGCGTGGGCGCATTGAAGCTGCTCTGCAGGGCGTCATCCTGAACACTGACGCCATCGACAATTCCGCCGGCGTTGACTGCTCCGACCATGAAGTGAACATCAAGATTTTCGTGGACCGCATGATGGCGGCGGGGAAGCTGTCGCCCGAGGAACGTGCAGGCTTCCTAGCGTCGATGACTGACGAAGTGGGCCGGCTGGTTCTCGAAGACAACATCGACCAGAACATCCTGCTGCTGAATGACCGGACCAGGGTGGCCGAGTGGAGCCCCAGCTACGAACGGCTGATGGACTGGCTGGAGAAGAAAGCCGACCTGAAGAGGGACCTTGAGGCGCTTCCCACTACGGCGACCCTGCAGGAGAGGCTGCAGCAGGGGCAGGGACTGACGTCACCTGAACTCTCGGTGCTGGCAGCCTACGCAAAGATCGAGCTGGCAACAGCGCTGCGGGAAAGCGACCTGGCCGACGACCCTTGGTTCAGGCAGACGCTGCGCGCCTACTTCCCCGCGCAGCTGCGCGAACGCTTCGATGCCGAGCTGGACACCCACCCGCTCCGCCGCGAAATCATCGCCACGGTGGTTGCCAACGACATCATCAACCTCGGCGGCATTACGTTCGCCTTCCGGGTGATGGAGGAAACGTCCGCCAGCGAAGTGGCCGTGGCCAAGGCGTTCGTTGCTTTAAGGGAGGTCTACGATCTGGACACCATGGTGGGCGAACTGAACAGCCTCCCGGCGTCCTTCCCCACGGAGCATTGGAGCACCGTCCACCTGGACATCAGGCGGCTGCTGGACCGGGCTGTCCGCTGGCTCCTGGGACAGGGAACACTGTCGCGGCCCATCGCAGACGTGGTGTCCGAGTTCAAACCGGTAATGGAACCCATGCGCGGGCGCCTGCTGGACTACCTGCGCGGCGATGACCGGGAACGCGTGGCCAGCTGGCTGGAAAACGCACGCGAGTGGGAGCTGCCGGAAGCTCTGGCCCTGCGCTGGGCAGAGCTTTTCGAAAGCTTCGTGCTGCTGGACATCGCCAAGATCGCCCACGTGCGCAAGGACCCGGTGGAAGAGATCGCGGCCGTTTACT
The DNA here is from genome assembly GCF_023708005.1 of Pseudarthrobacter sp. NCCP-2145. Taxonomy (NCBI): domain Bacteria; kingdom Bacillati; phylum Actinomycetota; class Actinomycetes; order Micrococcales; family Micrococcaceae; genus Pseudarthrobacter; species Pseudarthrobacter sp. NCCP-2145. Next base: position 199,038 of record NZ_BRCG01000004.1, read on the forward strand.
ACACGGTCTTCAACCGGTTCCATGCAGATTCATTGCTGGAACGGATCAGCAGCCTGCCCCGGCAGGACAGGTGGCAGGCGCTGGCCCGGGCTGCCTTGCGGGATGACCTGTACTCCACCATCTCGGACATGACGACGGCGGTGCTGGATGCCACTGCCGCCGCTGACTCGCCGGAGTCGCGGCTGAAGGACTGGGAAGCCCGGAATGCCGAGCAGCTCACCAGGGCGAAGAGCATGTTCGATGAGGTGAACTCGCTTGAGGCCGACGATATGGCTTCACTGTCGGTAGCATTGAGGCTCTTGAGGTCAATCGTCCGACGCTAGCAAGTCCGGCGTCGAAAATGGAGGTGCAGTGGCAATCTTTACGGACCCTATCAGGGAACACGCTGATTTTGGGCCGGGCGATGCCGAATGGCTGCACCTCCTGGTGGGGGACTGGCAGATGGTCGCGGACCTCGCTTTCGCCGACCTGGCCCTGTGGTTCCCCCACCCTGAGCTTGGCTACGTGGCGCTCGCCCACGTGAGGCCCTCCACCACGCACACCGTGTTCCACGGGGACTTCGTGGGGGAGGGCATCCGCTCGGACCTGCAGCCCCTTGTGGACAAAGCCTGGAACAGCCGTTCCATCGAGCGCTCAAGCGAAACCAACTGGAGCAGCGATATGGCCCTCCGCGTGGAGGCCGTTCCCATGGTCCGCAACGGGCGCACGCTGGCGGTGGTCACCACCCACATGGACCTCTCCAGCTCGCGGATGCCTTCGCGACTTGAACTGACCTACCGGCAGTGCGCATACGACCTCCTCCGGATGGGCACCCTGGGCCTGTGGCCGGACTTCGCCTCGCCCACAGGTTCCCGGCGCGGTGCACCCCGGGTTGGGGACGGGCTCATCCGGCTGGATGCGGAGGGAATCGTACAGTACGCGAGCCCCAACGGTGTCTCTGCGTTCAGGCGGCTCGGAGACGGGGAGTCCTTGGAGGGCCGCTCACTGGCCGAGGTGACCGCCAGCCTGCTGAAGGACCGCCGCATGGTGGACGAGACGTTGCCCCTGGTTGTTACCGGGCGCATGCCTTGGCGCAGTGAAATCGAATCCCGTGGCGTGAGCCTTTCCCTGCGCGCCATTCCGCTGCGGGATGAGCAGCAGCGGTTCGGTGCACTGGTCCTGTGCCGTGATGTGTCGGAGCTTCGCCGGCGCGAAATGGAGCTCGTGACCAAGGACGCCACCATCCGCGAGATCCACCACAGGGTCAAGAACAACCTGCAGACTGTCGCGGCGCTGCTGCGCATGCAGTCCCGGCGCATGGTCAGCGACGAAGCAAAGCAGGGGCTCGAGCAGGCCATGCGCCGGGTGGCCACCATCGCGCTCGTCCACGAGACACTGTCCCAAGGTCTCACCCAGAGCGTTGACTTCGACGAGCTGATCGGGCGCCAGTTCCGGCTGTCAGCTGAAGTCGCCTCGCCCTCGCAGCAGGTGCGGACGGAACGATCCGGCACCTTCGGCGAGCTGCCGAGCGATCTTGCCACCCCGCTGGCACTGGTCATCAATGAACTCGTGACCAATGCGGTGGAGCACGGCCTTGAAGGCAGGGCCGGGACCGTTTGGCTGATTGCTGACCGGTCTGAAGGGGATGACGGTGAGGAGCTCACCGTCACCATTGCCGACGACGGCGTGGGCCTTCCGGATACGCCCCACGTTGAGGGACTTGGCCTTCAGATCGTACGGACCCTGGTGACAAGCGAGCTTGGCGGGACTATCCAGTGGCGGCCCCGGGAAGGTGGCGGCACCGCAGTGGAGATCCGGATCAGCCTGGCAGGCAAGTAAGCCGGGCGCAGGAGCTGTTGGCCGCCTGGACAGCACGCTGCTGCGCCAGACAACAACAGCCCCGGCGACAACCATTGAGGTTGCGGCCGGGGCTGTTGTTTTGTGGCTTGAGGTGTGCCTAGGAGGCGCGGCGGGCGCGGGCAGCGCGGCGCTTCAGCGCCCGGCGCTCGTCTTCGCTCATGCCGCCCCAGACGCCTGCGTCCTGGCCCGACTCCAAAGCCCACTGCAGGCACGTATCCACAACGGGGCAGCGCCGGCAGACACTTTTTGCTTCTTCGATCTGCAGAAGGGCTGGCCCCGTGTTCCCGACGGGGAAGAAGAGTTCAGGGTCCTTTTCGAGGCACGCTGCGCGGTTACGCCAATCCATGCTGATCAGTTGCTCCATTTCTGGGAAGAGCCCTTGTGAAATTATTCACTAGTGGCTACAAAGGAAAAGGGCCCGGCAGGGCCCCCTTGGTCATCTGAATCAAGCCTGTCATGTTAACGACGTGTAAACAAGAGGTAATAACGCTTGATATCCGCGGAAAGCTGAGCGATACATCACACTGGCGCTGATGGCCCCGACCACTGTCCGACTATGTCCGGTAGGGTGCCAGTGTGTCAAGACCCCCGAGAAACCCAACGAACCCCCCGTCCTCTTCCGAGGAACCCGGCCAGGGGCCGCAACTATCTGATGGGGCTGCCCAGGGTCCCCGGCCGCCGGCTGTGATTGCCGTGACCCTGGTGGTTGCCGCGGAAGCGACGGCCCTTCTGCTCGCTGCCTGCTGGTATGGGTACCAGTTGGTCGTCGGGAGCCCGGTCCTGTCCTTCTGGGGAGCGGTTTTCACCCTGGGGTTACTGCTGGCATTTTCGGCGTGGCTGTACGCGGTCGCCGTCTATCTTTACCGGGGCTACCGTTGGACTCGGGCCGCTGCCCTCGTAGCGCAGCTGTTTGTTTTGACCATCGGGTTCCCTGCTCTCAGCAGTGGCCTCGTGCTCGCTGGCCTCGCTATGCTGCTTCCTGCGGCGACCGCGATTGTGCTCCTTTTCCACAACAGAGTGATCAGCTACGCCTCCCGCACCGGAGGATCCACACCGGCGCTGTGACCGCAATCCCCGTCGCGTCACGGCACGCCCGCCCAGGCCACCTGAACCGCCGAGGACTTCCCACGGGCAATCAGCACACCCCTGCCTGCGGGCGGATTAGGTTCGATCTCAAAGCGGACTCCGTAGAGGTCTCCCTCTGACGTTGACCGCGGGGACAGCAGGAGTCCAGTCCCGGTGGCCCGCGCGTCCATGGCCAGCGGGACGCGCTGGATCAGCAAAGGACTGTAGTTCGCTGTGAAGACAACTGCATGGCCCAACGCGTGCAGGTCAGAGATGTCCCTCAGGGGCCCTGCAGCCAGAAGGTCGATGTCGTCCACCAACAGCACTGCTTTTCCAGGCAGTGTTCCCTCCTTCGCCTTCTCCAGGGTTCCCTTCCATAACTCGCCGGGGTCACTCACCCTGCCTGGGTGAATCCATCGGTCCGCACCGGCGTTCAGCGTTTGCAGGGCCCGCAGGAAGCTCGTTTTCCCGGACCCGGGTCCTCCCAGGACGGCAAAGATGCCCCCCGGCGGGACGTGCACAAAGACGGGGTCCAGTTCGTCGCCGCCGACGCCGAGTAGCACATTCCGCGGCATGGAAGGACAGGCATCCCGGCGCCTGGGAGCAACTTGAACCGAAGCGGGTATCGATAAGCCTTCCGGCAAACCCGGCCTGGGCTGCCCGGCGTCGTCTGTCCCGGCCCCCACTTCATGCGTGACGGTATTCCTGAATGACGACTGTCCCGGCTCGGCTTCGGGTCCGGGATCCTCCGATCGACGCGCTGCCGCCCTGACCTCCGCGGCTGTTACCAAGGCGGGCAGCGGCTCGACCCGGAAGGGCCGCTTCCCGGGCTGCTGCGTTCCGCTCCTGACTTCTCCGGGGCCGTGGGGCCAAGAAAAGTCAGGAGCGGGCTCGTAAAACTGGCACACAGACGCGGTGCCGCAGGCGATGGAGCCAAACGCTACTCCTCTGCCCTTGACCGCGTCCGTGGACGGCATCCTTGGCCACGCTGTCCTGCTGTCCTCGTTTGAACCGGAGGGGAAATAGATGCGGTTGGGCAGGGACCCGCAGAACCTCGCGGTTACGAGTTCCCGCTCTCCGGAGATGATGACAGTAATACCCGCCCTGGCGCCGTCGCGGACAAGATCCTGCACCAGTTCCTCGGCCCAGGCCAGCGGGCCGGCCCGAAACGCGGAGACCCAGGAACCCCATCCGGAGATGGCGAGAAGCAGCGGAACGCCCCCATGGTCATTCCGGCCCAGCCGGGCAGCCATTTCCCGGCCCAGCCGTTCCAGGACGCGGACTCCGCGCCGCAGCTCATGCAGCCCTGTGTGGGCTCCGGTCCGCGGGTGCGTTGCCAGCCCGTTGAAGGCCGCGGCCGCGTCCAGGAAATAGCAGTGTGTTTCTTCCTCATGTTCTGCCACGCCGTGGACCGCCAGCTCGAGGGCTTCGGATGCTCCTGATACCGGACTTCCTATCAAAGCAAGATGCCCGTCTTTGGATGGGGTCCAGACCAGCGGTCTGATTGCCTGCTGGTGGGGCACATCGAGCAGGCCCAAAGCAATGGCCGGCCCTTGTGTCCCGCCAGGTTCCGGGAGCGCCCCAGCGAGACCTGATGCGGGCCGGGCGGCTTTGAGCGGCAGCGGAGGGGATACCGGACGCCGGGGTGCAGGCCCTGACTGCGACGCCCAAAGATGCCGGACCATCGCAACGAGAGGGGCTGCTGCCTGTGCCGGAGTCCGGCCCGGGACGTCTGGTCCTGCGAGGTTGTTGTGGTCGCGGGCCGAGAGGAAATCGGTGGTGAGCTGAACCGTGACTTCATCCACGTCACTGTCGGGTGCGGGGAGCACGGCGGATGCAGATTGGAACTCCTGGGGCGGCTCCGTGCCTCGGGCAAGGAAAGCGCGGCCCGGCGTGCTGAGGCTTATTCCGGCAGCGGCCTTGGTATTGAGGATGTCGTGGGACTCCAGGTCGGACTGGACCCGGAGCGCGATGCTGGAAGTAACGTTTGCCCGGATATCGGCGGTCAGTGCTCCCTGGGGCCGCTGGGTGGCCATGACCAGATGCAGGCCAAGCGAGCGGCCGATGGACGCGATGCGCATCAGTTCGCGGAGCGCTTCGGGGGCGTCGTCCACGAGCATGCGGAACTCGTCGATGACAATGACCAGGTGGGGAAGGGGACGATCCCCGGAGGCTGGTGTTTCCCGGTAGGCGGCAAGGTCCGGAACCTGTGCAGCGGCGAGGATTTGCTCACGACGCCTGATTTCAGCCGTAAGTGAGGTGAGCGTCCGTTCGAGCTCATGGGCGGACAAATCGGTCAGGACGCCGACGCAATGGACCAGCCCGGCCAAGGGGCCGAGACCGGCACCGCCCTTGAAATCGACAAAGAGGAAATTCACCCGGTCCGGCGGATGGGTGAGGGCCAGTGCCAGCACCAGAGTGCGGAGAAGCTCCGACTTTCCGGAGCCCGTTGTCCCTGCCACCAGCAGGTGCGGGCCATCGGTTTGAAGGTCCAGGACCAGGGGGCGCCCCTTTGCCTGCATCCCCAGGGGGACTGCCAGAGTTCCTGCGCGGGCAGGCGAGTTCCAGCGGGCAGCGGTGTGGGCGGGGGAAAGCGGCAGCAGTTCATCAAGGGTGCAGGCGGAGGGAACTGCGTCTTCCGTGCGGTTGAGCAGGCCCGGGAAAGCCGCCAGTCGTCTGCAATAGCTGCTGAACACATCATCGGGAGCCAGGTCGGGGACGAACGTAACCTTTCTGCCCGGTTCCCGCAGGCGCGATTGCCGTTCGGTCAGCTCTATGTCGGAGATGCCGGGTGGGCTGTCAGCCGGAGAAAACTCAAGCACTTGCCAGTTCTGCCGAGCCGCCGTTTCGCGAAGCCCTGCCTCATCCTTTCCTGGGGCGTCAGTCAGCAGGAGGACACCGTGGTCAAAGTCTCGAGTGAAACCGCCGGTGATCGCGCGTAGGCACGCCTGCCGGGACGGAGCGAAAGTCACGCCCGGCAGAAACCGGGCAGGCAGGGGAAGGCTCCCCGGGCGGCCGCAGATCACTATGCGTGTTTTGCGGCCCGCTGGATACCCGGCAAGTTGCATGACGAGTGATCGCAGCATTCCCTCCAGCATGGTTCGGGGTCCCCGCAGGGTGGTGTGGCTATGCGCCGGATTCAACATCACGGGCACTTCCCCCACAGACGGTATGGCGTGGTGGGCGGTCCCTGATTCAATTTTCAGGTTGGCAGTTTGGGGCGCCTGTCCGAGCCGCAGCCACGCCCTGCCCTCAGCGCGTCCTGTCCGCGGCGGAGCCTGGGCATGGGTCCCAGCAAGCACCAGCAGCGCCAGTGACGGACCGGCGCGCTTCCGCCGCTTCTGGTCGTCCAGGACCGCGGCGCTGATCCTTTTGGTGAATTCGCGCCTCTGGTGGCGCCCGGAGGCCAGCGGGACAAGCACGGATACTGCCGATACCGCCGCGAAAGCCAGGAACATCCACATACCCGTAAGGACTGCGAGTCCGACGCCGATGGCCAGGGGGAGCACTGCGGTAAGCCAAAGAATCCCGCGGTTGGCGGACTCCTGATGGCCCGCAACCGTGAGGGGATCCCGGACTGAAGTGCCGGCGTCGGCAAGTGCCTTGTCCGGGGCATCCAGGAAGACCAATGACATCGTCGAACTGCCGCAGCGGATGGAGGAAGCCGTGGAGATCAATGCATGGCGGACCCGTTCGCCGTCGATGTATGTGCCGTTGGCGCTGCCCAGATCAATGATCATGATGTCTTTTTCGGTTACCACCAGGCGGGCATGTTCCCTGGAAAGTTCGGGGTCAGGGATCACGATGCGCGTATTGCTTCTGCCGATGGTGTAGCTTCCGCGCTGCAGGGGGACTAGGGTGCCTGCTCCGGCGCCGCTGTGAACGGCCAGGGCGATGGGGGCAGCGCTATCGGAGGCGGGCCGTCGCCGGGATCTCCGGTCAGCGGGGTGGCTTCCGCCGTCTACCAGGACGGCGCCCGGGACCAGGGGCGCCGTTCCGAGGCTCAGGGAACACAGGTCCTCCCCGCCAACAAAGACGGCTCCCGCGCCGAACGTCTTCACAAGCTCAGCGTGGATCCTCTCACCGGACGTGCCGGGCGGGGCCGTGACAGTAAGTTCCAAGGGCGGTCCGGGCTGCGGCGACTGCGGGCCTCGGACCAGTGTGCAGTGAAGCGTCATAGGTGCTGATCCTTTGGTGCCTTTACACTCACGCTAGCCAGAGGTGCTGAAGCTGCGTCACTCCGTGATGTCCCTATGTGGATAAGTTCCCTTGGCGCGCCGCGCAGAGAGGCTGTGGTCCGTCTCGGTGCCCTGCCGATTCGACGGGTTCCGCTGTGCCTCGGGTAGGCTAGAGCAGCAGACTTTGGACGACATTGTGCTGCCCGCATACGACACTGGAGATTTTGTGACCGCTGACCTCGTTATCGTTGGGTCCGGCTTTTTTGGCCTGACAATCGCAGAACAGGCCGCTACCGAGCTTGGCTTGAAGGTCGTCGTCATCGACCGCCGCCACCACATCGGCGGCAATGCATACAGCGAAAGAGAAGAGCAGACAGGCATTGAGATACACCGCTACGGTGCCCACCTGTTCCACACCTCGAACGAGCGCGTGTGGGAGTACGTCAACCGGTTCACGACTTTCACGAACTATGTGCACAAGGTTTACGGCGTACATAAGGGTGAGGTTTATTCGCTGCCGATCAACCTTGCGACCATCAATCAGTTCTTCCGCGCCAACCTCACCCCCGGCCAGGCTCGGGATCTCATTCAGGAACAGGCGGGGGAACTTGCCGGCACCGACCCCCAGAACCTGAATGACAAGGGTATCCAGCTGATCGGCCGTCCGCTGTACGAGGCATTCATCAAGCACTACACCGGTAAGCAGTGGCAGACCGATCCAAAGGATCTGCCCGCTGGCATCATTTCGCGGCTGCCGGTCCGTTACAACTACGACAACCGGTACTTTAACGACAAGTATGAGGGCCTGCCCACCGACGGCTACACCGCCTGGATCGAGAAGATGGCAGAGCACCCGAACATTGAGGTGCGGCTGAATACAGATTTCTTCGACGAATCGCATGAATACAGTAAGAACAAGGTGGTCGGGAACCTCCCGGTTGTCTACACAGGTCCGGTCGACCGCTATTTCGACTATGCCGAAGGCGACCTCTCCTGGCGGACCATCGATTTTGAGCAAGAAATTCTGGAGGTCGGCGACTTCCAGGGAACCTCGGTTGTGAACTACAACGACAACGATGTGCCCTACACACGCATCATCGAACCCCGCCACTTCCACCCGGAGCGCGACTACCAGACGGAGAAGACAGTCGTCATGCGCGAATTCTCGCGCTTCGCCGAAAAGGGCGACGAGCCGTACTACCCGGTCAACACCTCCGCCGACCGGGAACGCCTACTTAAATACCGTGACCTCGCAGCTGGTGAGAGGGACGTCCTTTTTGGCGGCCGACTGGGGACGTACAAGTACCTGGACATGCACATGGCCATCGGTTCTGCACTCAGCATGTTTGATAACAAAATCAGGCCGCACTTCGAGGCCGGCACCAAACTTGAAAGTGGAGGAGTGGACGCATGAGCGAGCAAGAAGAAAGCACCCGTTGGGCACCTATTCAGCGCATCATTCTGCCCTCGTCGGACCAGCCGGACACTGTGTCCCTCTATGTGGACGCCGGATCCGCCAGTGGAATCCGGCTTCGCGAAAACGACGAGTTTGCCCGTACGCCCAAGCTGCTTGAAGACAAGCTGCAGATGTACAGTTCTGAAAGCCGCGAGGCGCACTTCGAGGACCTTTTGTCCCGTCATTCGATGCGCGTCCGTTCCGGTGAGCAGATTTCCTTTGGCACCTATTTCAACGCCTTCCCCGCGAGCTACTGGCGGCGCTGGACCTCCGTGCGCGACGTGCGCCTCGTAGTTCAGACAAAAGGAACCGGGACCGTAACGGTCTACAAGTCCAACGCCCGCGGCTCTGTGCAGCGCGTCGATGGCAAACACGTCGACGGCTCAGCCACCTCGGTCTTCGAACTCACCCTGAAGCCGTTCGGGGACGGCGGCTGGTACTGGTTTGACGTGGCGGCAAGCTCCGGCGATCTCGTTGTCGAGAACGGTCAGTGGGAAGCCCCTGATGGCTCCCGGCCGAAGGGCCAGGTGACACTGCAAATCACCACCATGAACAAACCTGACTTTTGCCTCAACAATGCCAGGATTCTCGCGGAGAACCCGGACGTGTTGGACAACGTCAAGGAGATCCTGATTGTGGACCAGGGGACGTTGAAGGTCGAACAGCAGGAGCACTTCGAGGTTGTGAAGGAATCACTGGGCGGCAAGCTCCGGGTGATAAACCAGGCCAACCTCGGGGGATCGGGCGGGTTCGCCCGCGGGATGTATGAGTCGGTAGAAAACGGCAGCGACTACGTACTTTTGCTCGATGACGACATCGTGGTGGAGCCCGAGAGCATTGTCCGGCTTCTTACGTTCGCCGACCACTGCCGTAAACCGACCATCGTCGGCGGCCACATGTTCGACCTCTACAACCGCAGCGTCCTGCATACCTTCGGAGAGGTTGTGGATCCATTCCGGATCGTTCCAGCGCTGCCGCACGCCGATATGGAGACTCGGCACGACTTCAGCGTGGCCAATCTCCGTCAGACTCCGTGGCTGCACCGGCGCGTCGACGTGGACTACAACGGATGGTGGATGTGTCTGATCCCAACAACCGTAATTAAGGAGATCGGTCTTTCCCTTCCCCTCTTCATTAAATGGGACGACGCCGAGTACGGACTTCGCGCGAGGGAAGCTGGGTTCGCCACCGTATCCCTCCCCGGTGCTGCCGTTTGGCACGTTTCGTGGATTGATAAGGATGACCTAGTGGGCTGGCAGGCTTACTTCCACGCGAGGAACCGCCTGATCACCACGCTGATCCATAGTCCGTATCCCAAGGGTGGCCGTGTGCTGCGGGAGTCAGTGCAGGCGGACGTGAAGCATCTTGTTTCCATGCAGTACTTCACCGAGCACGGGCGCATAGAAGCACTCCGGGACCTCTTCAAGGGGCCCGAAGGCCTTCATAAAGTCCTCGCTTCGAAACTGCCGGAGATCAACTCGTTGAAGTCCGAGTATCCGGACGCCCAATTACGGGACGACGTGGACGACTTCCCTGCGCCGAAGATCGGCCGGGGACCCATGGGGGGTACCGTTGTTGGAATGCCCAGCAAAAAGGAACTCATTCCGTGGGGCATTAAGACGGTTGCCCGGCAGCTGATCAAAGCCCCCGGGCCAGAGAGCGCCGAGCGCCCCCAAGGATATTTGGCCCACCGGGATAACCGTTGGTTCAGGGTGGCCCACTACGACAGCGTCGTGGTGTCCAACGCCGAAGGCACGGGTGCTTCCTGGTACCAGCGGGACCCGAAAAAGTTGAAATCGATGCTCGCCGAAGCGACACTGCTGCACGCCAAGCTACTGCGGGAGTGGGACAAGCTCGCTGACCAGTATCGGCGGGCCGTACCGGAGATTAGCTCGTTCGACGCCTGGAAGAAGACCTTTGAGGCGAATGCCAAGGACGACGCCTAGATGGCCGGTCAAACCGACCAGTTGGTAAAGCCTGGAAGCGGACGGGGGCTTCTCGACGTCTACGGGGACAGATTCCTGCTCAAGCTGCTGGTACGCAAGGAAATTAAGGTGCGCTACCGCGGTTCCGTGCTGGGGCTGCTATGGTCTTACGTCAAGCCGTTGGTGCAGTTCCTCATCTATTTCGTTGCGCTGGGCATTTTCCTGAACCTCCAGCGGGGCACGCCCAATTATGCAATCTATTTGTTCGCCGGCATTGTCCTGGTGAACTTCTTCACGGAGTCGCTCTCAAACGCGACCCGTTCGATTGTGGATAATCGTGACCTGATTCGGAAGATTTACCTCCCTCGGGAACTCTTTCCGGTATCCACCGTGTGGGTTTCGGCCGCCCACTTCCTGCCGCAACTGCTGGTCCTGATTGGCGCGTGCCTTGTTGTGGGCTGGACACCATCGATCCTGCAACTGGCAGCCGTAGTCCTGATTTTCGGTATGGTGGCTGTTCTGGCAACCGGGCTGGGCCTTTTGTTCGGTGCTGTCAATGTCTACTTCCGCGACTCCGAAAACATTGTGGATATGATCGTGATGGTCGTGACATGGGCCTCTCCCGTACTGTACGTCTGGTCCATGGTTGAACGTGTGATGGGACCGTGGTTCTGGGTCTACCAGCTCAACCCCATGACAGTAGCCGTCGAAGTATTCCATTGGGCGTTCTGGGAACCGACGCTCAAGGCGGATCAAATGGTCGCGGACACAATGCCGCCCGATCTGCTGACGGTCTGGCTGCCCGTAGCAATGCTGGTGACGCTGGCAGTGCTGTTCCTGGGCCAGCTGACGTTCCGCCGCCTTGCCATCCACTTTGCACAGGAGCTTTGAGATGACTTCCTACGGCGATGTGGCCATCAGTTGCGTGGGCCTCAGGAAGCAGTTTGTCCTTCGCCATACCCGGTCGCTGAAGGAAGCCCTCGTGTGGCTCGTTAAGGGCCGCAAGGGGGACTTGTCCAAAAAGTTCCTGGCACTTAAAGATGTGTCCCTTGAGGTGAAACAGGGCGAGACTGTGGCGCTTATGGGCCTGAACGGCTCCGGAAAATCGACGCTGCTGAAGCTAATTTCTGGAGTTCTGCAGCCGGACGGCGGGACGGTCCGGACCCGGGGCCGGGTTGCCGGTCTGATCGAAGTGGGGGCAGGTTTTCATCATGACCTCAGCGGTCGCGACAATGTGTACCTCAATGGCGCCATTCTTGGAATGACCGAGAAGCAGATCGATAAGATGTTTGATTCGATCGTCGAATTTTCGGAGATTGGCGAGTTCATCGACACGGAAGTGAAATTCTATTCGTCCGGTATGTATCTCCGCCTGGCTTTCTCCATTGCTGTACACACAGACCCCGAAGTGTTCCTGATCGATGAAATCCTTGCCGTCGGCGATGAACCCTTCCAGCGGAAGTGCATCGCAAAGATCAAGGAGTTGGCCGATTTGGGCAAGACCCTGTTTGTGGTGAGCCATGACCTGGACCTGGTCGCCACTGTCTGTGAGCGGGGCGTCCTTCTGGAGCACGGCGAGGTCATCATGGACGGGAATGTGCACGACGTAGTGTCGGAACTGCGTCGCCGGTCCCTCACTGAGACCTAAAAGCATAAGCCGGAGAAACAGGATTACGTGGTTTTCCTAGCCGGCACCTCCTTATCAGAATCTGTCCCGAATCTCCCGAGAGTGGTGTTCCGTGTCCTGGTGGCAATCATTGCCAGTAATCCTCACAGCCGTGCTGCTGCTGTTGCTTCCTGGTTTGGCAACTGCGTTGGCTGTCCGAATGCGGGGAATACCTGCCCTCCTGGTGGCACCGGCGTTCAGCGTCGGAACGATCGGGTTCCTGGCACTGATATTTCCATTTGCCCGGATACCCTGGTCGCCAGTACCGGTACTTATCGGCTGCGCTGTGGTCTCCGTCGTTGCGTTCCTTGTATCCAGGCTCTGGGGTTCGGGGAGTACTGGTGCCGAACAGCGTCCACGCAGGGCCTATCTAGCCATAACTGTGGGCGTTGGAACCGTCATCACGTCATTGGTCATCGCTATGCAGATGGCAACTGCCATGATCCACCCGGATTCCATTTCACAGACCTACGATAATGTTTTTCACTTGAATGCAGTCCGTTGGGCGATGGAGTCACAAAATTCCTCACCCCTTAATTTGGGCGCCTTTACGGGAATCAGCGCCTATCCCGCGGGATGGCACGCAATTGTGGCAATCGTCGGGGAACTCACGGGGGCAGCAATACCTGTCCTCGTGAATTCCACCAGCATAGCCATCGGTGCCGTAGCGTGGCCCCTTAGCTCGCTTTTTCTCACCTTTGCGGTCGCCGGATATCGCAAGGCTACGGCCGTCGTAACCTTCGTTTTTGCGGCCGGTTTTGCGACATTTCCGATACTGATGATCGATTGGGGAGTGCTGTACCCTAACCTGCTTTCGATCTCTGTCCTGCCCGCTGCGTTGGGGCTTGCCTTTACTGCGCTTGGACTGGGTTACCACGACCGCCCGCCGGCCTTGATCGCCTGGTTGAGCCTGAGTGTTGCAGTCGCGGGTGTCGCCCTCGCGCACCCCAGTACGTTGATGGCGTTTTTGGCGTTCGCTCTTCCCGGCTCATTGGCGGTCTACTACTTCCGGATCAGGCGTCTTTGGCCGCCGCAATCGCAGGAGTCCAGGCGCCAGGCTTGGATTCTGACGGTTGCCCTGGTCGGTGGCCTGGCTCTTCTGACAGTCGTTTGGTACTTCCTCCGACCACCGTCAGATGCAGCGAACTGGAGGGTCGTCGAGACTCCTCCCCAGGCCATAGGGGAACTCCTGTTCAATGCTCCGTTGGGCCGTCCGTCTCAAGAGGTACTGAGCATTTGCCTGTTCGTAGGTATTATCCATCTCTGGATCACGAAGTCCCGACGGTGGTTGATCGGAACCTATCTGATCGGGGCTGCACTGTTTTTCTTTGCAGCAGGATACAACGCACCGATCAGGCAATTCATTACGGGTGTCTGGTACTTCGACAGCTACCGCCTGGCGGCATTGTTGCCGGTTGTAGTTTTGGGACCAGCGGTGATTGGCGCTCTGTTCCTTATAGACCTTGTAAGAGAAAAAATCCGGATTGCTGACGGGTCCGTCTTTGGAAAAACCCGGCTTCCGGGGACCCCAGGTCCCACGCGGCAGGCCGTCCTGGCTTCAGCGGTCTACGCCGTAGCCCTTCTGCCCATAGCGCCTCAACTGCTGCCGGTAAATTTCGCTTCCTACCAGGCACACTGGCAATATCGCAGTGACTCCAATGCTGCGCTTCTGTCCCCGGAGGAAAGAACACTGTTGGAACGCCTCCCTCAAACAACGGAGCCAGGCGCCAACATCGCGGGGCTGCCAAGCAGCGGGACGGCTCTGGCTTACGCCCTGTCCGGGCGTACTGTCATACAGCCCCATATCCTGACCACACATGGGTCTGATATCGATGTTGTAAACGCGGGCCTGAAGGACGCCGCGGACTTCCCTGCAGTGTGTGAATCAGTTCGAACCCTTAACGTCCGTTACGTTCTGGACTTCGGCACCAGGACCGTCACGGGAACGCTCGCCGGCTACGGCGGTGTTATGGATCTCGAGGAGAATGCAAGCCTGGAGCTCGTAGATTCGGAAGGATCCGACGCACAACTGTTCAAAGTTGTCGCTTGCTGGTAGGTGTGACTTCACGGCCGGAACCACTGGGGGTGATGCCGTAGTGCCGCCTACCGGGCAGGAGTTGGGGGCCGGCCACTGACCGGGTCGGTCCTGATCACAAGTTGTCAGAGTGCCCGCATAGGAGGGGGCGGCTCCGGCCCCACCGTGCCTGACAGCAGCCAGTCCGCTTCGGTCTGACTACTTCTCCCGTATCGTTCCCAGAAGTGTTTCCAGCTTGTCCCATGTCCTGACGTTGCATTCGTTGTCGCGGCGGAAGCTGTTCCTGACTGACTTGCCATCGATTTCGCCGAAAACATCTGCAATGTGCGGCTGACCGACGGCTTCACAATCTTCACTGGTCTCGGCCGACTCGTACTCCAGGAGACTGGGTTGCCGCTCCAAGACCCTGCAGGCGTCGTCTGCATCCGGAAGATCTGTTCCCTGCACGGCGGACGTCCCAACGCAAACAAGATGGTGTGTCGACTGGTGCCCGGCATTACCGCTCAGGGTCGTTACCGTCAGCCGCAGGTTAGGTTCTCCATCTGATGGCGGGTACGTGGGGCTGGTGGTCTGAGTTGGCTGAAGCGTAGGCGTGGGGGAGCTCTTGGGGGGCGCATCCGCAATACTGCATGAGCTGACGGCCATACCGGCAGCAACTATCGAGACGATTACTCTAACTGGGGTTCGCATGATGCTCCTTGGCTGAAGTACAGCCTTCGCGATAGTGGATCTGCTGATAGTGCGAGTGGCAATTTTTTTGCCATAGTCGGGCCGTCACTGCTCCCTCCGGACCAATCTCCAGCCGGCCCTGCCAGCTCAGTGGCAGGCCAATGCGTCACTCATCCAGGAGTTCCAGGAGATAGGAGCCGTAACCGCTCTTCACCAGCGGCTCTGCGCGGCGGCGCAGGTCGTCATCGGTGAGGAAACCCAGTCGCCAAGCGATTTCCTCCGGTGCGCCAATCTTCTGGCCCTGCCGGTTTTCCACCGTTCGAATGAAGTTTGATGCGTCGCTTAGGTCATTGAAGGTTCCGGTGTCCAACCAGGCGGTTCCGCGAGGCAGGATTTCTACCTGAAGATCACCGCGCTCCAGGTAGACCTTGTTGACGTCGGTGATTTCAAGCTCTCCGCGCGCAGAGGGCTTGAGTCCCTTTGCAATGTCGATGACGTCGTTATCGTAAAAATAGAGGCCGGGGACCGCGTAGTGGCTGCGCGGGCTAGCGGGCTTCTCCTCAAGCGACAGAGCCTTGCCGTCCTTGTCGAATTCCACCACACCGTAGGCTGACGGATCCTTGACCCAGTAGCCGAAGACGGCGCCCCCTTTGATGTTCGCGTGCCGGCGCAACTGCGTGCCCATGCCTTGGCCGTAGAAGATGTTGTCTCCCAGGACAAGGGCAACGGTGTCGTTGCCAATATGGTCGGCCCCGAGGATAAACGCCTGTGCAAGGCCGTCCGGGGTGGGCTGCTGGACGTAGGAGAGATTCACGCCAAACTGCGAACCGTCACCAAGCAGGCGCTGGAACTGTTCCGCGTCCTGGGGCGTCGTGATGATGAGGATGTCCCGGATACCTGCCAGGATTAACGTGGACAGAGGATAGTAGATCATCGGCTTGTCGTACACCGGGACCAACTGCTTGCTGATGCCAAGAGTGATGGGATGGAGCCTGGATCCGGTGCCTCCGGCAAGGATAATTCCGCGCATTAGTCCATCATTGCCGCAGCTTTGGCGCGGGGCAAACCGGGGCGTTAAGCCCGGCACGGTAGAATTGCGTGTCAGTGTCCTTTCCAATCAGCCGAACCCGGAGCCCGCGTGTCATCAGTTAAAGCCCCTGCAGGACTCCTCCTGGGCAAGCCGCTCGATCCCCGGAACAACAGCCTCAACCTCATCCGGCTGATCCTTGCCCTGGCGGTGTTGGTTCATCACAGCTGGCCGTTGACAGGTGCGGCTGACGAGCCTGTGTTTGCTGGTGAGACCTTGGGCGGATGGGCGGTTTCGGGCTTCTTTGTGATCAGCGGCTACCTTATTACAGGCAGCAGATTCAGTCATGGATTGGGCGATTATCTGGTCCACCGCATTGCCCGGATTATGCCGGCATTCATCGTATGCCTGCTCACGATGGTCATTTTTTTCGCGCCTATAGGCTACATCGTTGCGCGGGGAAGCCTTTCGGGTTATTTCAGCACCGCAACGTCGCCGCTGAACTTCCTCATTTCCAACCTCACCCTGAAGATGAACCATTACGACATCGCAGGGACACCGCTTAACGTCCCCTACGCCGGGGCGTGGAACGGCTCGCTGTGGAGTCTCTACTACGAGTTCCTGTGCTACCTCGTAGTGGCCGCTCTTGGCTGCTTTGCGATTTTCCGGAAGTCCCCGTGGTTCCTGACCCTGATTTTCGCCGCTTCTGTCGTGGCGCAGGCGAATATTGAGGTCATCAGCAGGTACACCAACGGGAATTTTGATGTAGTTCTTCTGCTGAAGCTCCTGCCGTTCTTCCTCGGTGGTGCCGTCCTCTTCGTTTGGAAGTCCCGCATTGGGATCCACTGGGCTCCGGCCGTCGCCAGCCTTGTCGTGTCCGTGCTGATGGTTTCAGCTTTTCCGCTGTGGGGCGGCCAGGCTTCCGGTGTTTTGATTGCCTACGGTACCCTCTGGATTTCGACCTGGCTTCCGCAGCCCAGGCTCATCGCCAAGAACGACGTCTCCTACGGTGTTTACATCTATGCCTTTGCGTTCCAGCAGCTACTGGCGGTCTTCGGGGGCTACGAATGGGGACTTGTCCTGTTTTCCTTGGCTGCCGCGGCGCTCACCATCCCGACGGCGATCGCCAGCTGGGTTTGGGTTGAGCGTCCCGTAATGCGCAGGGTCCGCAGCAAGGACCACCGACCAAAAGCTGCGCAGGTGGAGAAGGCGGTGGCTGCCTTGCCTCCCGTGCAGGCGGCCGCAGAGGCTGATACTGTCCGTACGCCGTCGTGACCATTGTGCAAACCCGGCGCGGCTCTCAGCGTCGCGATTCTTACCGTACCGGGATTGGCCGCAGCGGCTGGTTCCTTCCAACGCCGCGGGGGCCCAGACCACTCACCATGCTGAGGGGAGCCGCAGCATTTGCCGCTGTGGCCGCCGTCGTAATCGCCCTGCGCCTTTCCGGTTTCCTGACCGGTGGCTGGACCATCGGCCTTCTGTTGGCCTGCGTGTTGGCACTCCCGACAGGCCGGACGTTCTCGGCGCGCATAGCGCTTTCGCTTAGCGCCCTGCTGGGGCTGGTTCCATTGCTTTGGTGGGTTCCCTCAGGATTCGGGCCGCTGGGTCGCGGAACGCTTGTGCTGGCCGGAGCAGCGGGTGCAGTAGCGTTCGTGGTGTTCAGTGGCGGAGTCAAGGCGGGCACCCGCCGTCTCATCCCGCGGTTCTCATGGCTCGATTGCTTACCTGTGACCGCAGCAGCGCTGTCGGTCTGGGTCCACTTCAACCTGCTGTCGGTGCGTGCTTACGAAAAGGCCCTGAGTCTTCTCACATTGAATTGGGACAACGCTTCCCATTTCGATATCTTCCACATGCAGCGGCTTTATGGTCGGGTTGTGCCCCTGTTGGGTGCTTCTCCTGATGGAAGTGGCTGGTCCTTCAAGGACTACCCGCAGGGTTTCCACGGAGTGGTTGCCATCTTTGCGGAACTGAAATTTGCCAAGCCAGCCGGGACACCCGCGGAGGAGTTGGTGAATTACGCCAACGGAAGTGCTCTCGTCTCCGTCCTGGTGACGGCGATGGTTCTTGCCGCGTTGGCAACGCTACCTGCGTTCCGCCGCCAGCCTCTCATTAGTCTTCCGGCATTGATAGTGGTGGCGGCAGGTTGGATCTTCGGTCCTGGATCGTCGGCCTCGCTCCACGGCTTCCCGAACTTTTTTCTGGCAGTAGGGCTCGCGTCTGTGGCGATCGTGCTGGCAGCCGATATGGCCCGGCCCCTGCGCATTCCTGTGCTGGTGTCCATGGTGGCATGCGTGGTTGGGGTGGCCCACAACTGGGTGCTCCTTGAGGTGCTGGTGCTGGGCGCGGCAGTAATGGTGCTGCTGCCGTGGGACCTGCAGCGATGGCGCACCACCCGCGGCGGTTTCCTTTTCGCGGTTGGAATGACGCTGGTTGGAGTCGTTGGCATTGGCTTGGCACTGGGCCAATTGGCAGGGGTTTCAACAGATGCGGTCCTGTACGGCGTGGGCGGGGTGCCGATCCCGGATCTAGGCCAGTTGGCCGTGATCGTCTTTGGCACCATGGCCTTTTCCATCCTTGTGTTCACGAGGTCGTCTCGGCCCTCGAACGGTATCCTGCAACGGCTGCGTTGGTCCTTTACAGGCTTAGCTGCCGCACTGGTACTTGCGATCGGCATGGCCGTGGCGCAGCTGGTCAAGGGCGGGACGCTGACCTATTACTCGCACAAGCTAGGGATTGCCTTGTTCCTCGCCGGGCTCGTGACGCTCGCATTGGTCCTGGCCGCCTTTCTGGAAACCCTTCGTCTACGCACCCAGGCAGAACCTGCGGACGGCGGAAACGATGCGGCTGCTGCCTCTCCACGGAGCTCCTGGCGGCTCAGCGGAGCCGGTTCCGTTACTGCTTCCGCGCTGGCCGCTGTTGCGGCAACACAGGCCTTCGGCTTCACCTTCCCGCTGGCTGCTGAGGGGCTTCCGCCTTCGTCCCCCTCGGCGGTGGCCATGGCAAAGGAGCTAAAGGTGCTCGAAGAAGTACCGCTCCCCGTGGAGATGCTGATGACGGCCACCATGGGCCGCGTCGGCCAGCCGGCAGTCTACGTCACCACAAGGCCCACCGACATTGACGCCATCCTGGCTAAGCAGTGGTATGACGGCCTCACTGCCACCTACACCGAAAGGAGCTGGGAGCTTTCTTTGAACATGTTCGAGCTCAGCGGTGGCCCGGACAACCTGAGACTTGTGGTGAACAAAATCATGAAAGCGGACCCAACAGCCCTGATCATCGTGGATCCCGAGAATCAGGCGGCACTCAATCACATCCTGGCAACTTTGGAAGACTAAGCACGCAGGGCACTTCGCCATCCCGGTGCTTCGGGTAGCGCACCAAACGAAAACGACGGCGGCACCCTCGGGTACCGCCGTCGTCTGCTGTCCTGCCAGCGCAGCTCAGTAAGGCTGAACGTCCGGCTGGGCGTTAATCCACGTGCTGAGCCGTTCAATGCCCTGTTCAAGGTTGTACTGGGGCTTCCATCCCAGCGTTGCCTTCGCCGCTTCGATGTCAGCCCAGGCGTGCCGCACATCGCCCTGGCGGTACTGGCCGGTGACGTGCGGGTCGGGCGCGCCGTAGCGGGCCGCAATGATCTTGGCGGCCGTGCCGATGGTCTGGAATTCGCCGGAGCCGATGTCCATCGGTTCTCCCTGGACGGTGGGGGAGAGGGCGCCGGCGACGATAGCGGAAGCGACGTCGTCAATGAGGACGAAGTCGCGGCGGACCTCGCCGTCCTCGTACAGCGGAATGGACTTGCCGCCCATGGCCATCCGGCAGAACAAGCTCATGATGCCTGTGTAGGGATTGATGAGGGATTGACCGGGTCCGTAAACGTTCTGGAGACGCAAGATCACCGTCTCAACGCCGTAGGACTTGGCCCATGCCTGGAGGATGTTTTCCTGGGCAAGCTTTGTGGCGCCATAGACGCTGACCGGGGCGGGGAAGGTCTCGGAGGCCTTCATGGCCGCAGGCGTGGCATTGGGGAAATCCCACTGGGCTTTATCCAATGTTGCGCTGGTGCGCTGTCCGGGGTAGAACCTATGACCTTCGGCATCGTCCCAGGGGCCTTCGCCGTAGACTGCGCGGCTGGAGGACAGGACAATTCGCCGGGGAAGCTTGCCGTGTCGGTTCAGGCCGTCAAGCATCTGCGACGTGCCCACCACATTCACGTGTGCGTGGCGCGTGGACTCCTCCAGCGACTGCCCCGTCCCGGTCTCGGCGGCGAGGTGGATGACGACGTCGGGCGCGACGTCTGCGAGGACCTTGTCCCAGGTCTGTGCTTCGGTAATATCAGCAACCACCAATTCGGCGCCTTCGTTGAGCCCTGCGGGCCGCTCGCCGGAAGCATGGATCTGCGGGTGCAGGTTATCCACCACGACTACACGGCCGAAGCTGGCCACGAGGTCGCTCGAGATGGCGCAACCGATGAAGCCGGCGCCACCGGTTACCAGGACCGTTCCCTGGGGCTCGGCTTCGGGGGTGGTTGTTGTCATGATGGGCCTTTCTGAAGCTGACATCTAGTTACCGAACGTGTGGCTGAGTAGGACCTTCGCAGCCGGGAAGTTCCTACTGCTCAGGGCCTTCGGCAGGAGGGCGAGGGCGTGGGCGCGGGACGTCAGGCGCAGATTCGCCGCACGTGAGGCTTTGGTCCAGCCATTGAGTTTTGCCTGCTCTGCCGACACCGCGAAGTACTCTCGTTCGCCGGCAAAGCGGGACCCGTCAACCAGTTTGGTGGAGGACGCACTTTCCGAGTGGCGGCGGTACGCAAAGCACACCGTGGGTTCGAGAAGGAGCTGGTCACCGCGGTAGACCATGTCCATGACAAGGGCGAGGTCCTGGATGATGGGGAACCCGGAGCGGAAATCAACGGCGCGGATTTTGTCGGTGCGGAAGGCGAGTGAAGGCCAGTAGAGCCAGTCGCCATGCATCAGGTTGACGGCAAGGGATTCGCCGGAAAGGAGGCGCGGCCCCTGGGTGCGGGGCCGCACAAGGTGCTGCTTTGTGATGTCCACCAGAGTTCGCACCACGGTGCCGTCGCCATCGATGACGCGGACGCCAGGTTGGATGATGGCTGCCTCGGGAAAGCGCTGATGCGCCGCGTTGACCACCCTGACGTAGTTGGGCAGGAGGATATCGTCGCAGCCCAGAATAACCATGACGTCCTCGGTGGCGAGGCCGACGCAGGTTTTGTAGTTTTCAGTAATTCCGGCGTTTTGTTCCTTGCGGATGTACTTGACCCGGGGGTCGTCGATCGAGGCCATGTACCGCTGGATTTCGTGGTCAGGGTAAGCGTCGTCCACCACAGTCAGGAGCCAGTCGTCAGAGTCCTGTTCGAGGACGCTGCGGACCGTCTGCTTCATGTAGTCCGGGTCGCCCCAGTAGGGGATGAAAATATCAAGTGCCATAAGAAATCCAATGCGTTTTGGGACAGGGCGGGATTAGCCGCGGTCAAAAGGAGCGGGCTCATTTGCTGTTGCGTTCCGGGAAGGCCCGCCCAATTCGGCGTCCAGCCTTGCTTCCAGCCGTTCGATGTGGGTGCGCAGGATAGCTGCTTCCTCGGCCAGCGTGCGGGTCTCATCTTCCACCACTGAGATTTCCCACGACAGGTGCAGGCAGACGCCCAGCGCCAGCAGTATGGTCATGGAGAACAAGAGGTTGGACGGGACCTGGACGCCCAGAAGCCGGGCTGTCTGAGCCAAGAGCTGGGGGAAGGCCGCAAGAACCAGTGTGGCCAGGCCGACCACCAGCCAGAGAGCCGCATACTTCTCGCGGAGCTTTTTACGGCGGAGCATCTCCACGACGAGGACGACGATGACGAGGGCAAGTATGAAAGCAGCCAGAACGGGCAAGATCATGCACTTTCGAGTTGTGGGGAGGTTGTTTGGATCTGCGAACGACGCCGGGTCAAGGCGAACAGGAGCGCAAACACCGACCGGCCGAGGTAAATGGCGGATTTCAGCGGATTGTGGCTCGGCGTACCGCCCTGGCGCGCACGCATCTCCACGGGAACCTGGGTGATGACGCAGCCGGACCGGATGGCTACAACCAGGGAATCGATGGTGTCGCCCAAATACTCGGCCGGGTAATGGTCGATGAACTGATCGATGCCACGGCGGTTGGCCGCCTTGAACCCGGAAGTAACGTCCGTGAGGCGGGTATGGGCAAGGCCGGAAATGACCTTGGCGAGCAGGACCATGGCCCAGCGCCGCGGACCGGTAACTTTATAGGTGCCTCGGTCCGCGAAGCGGGCGCCGATGGCAATGTCCGCATCCGCCAGGGCAGCCAGTACCCGGGAAATTTCCTTGGGATCATGCTGGCCGTCCGCGTCCACTTGGATGACGGCGTCGTATCCGTTCCGCTTTGCGTACTTGAAGCCGGCCCGCATGGCCCCACCCACGCCAAGGTTGAAGGGGAGGTCCAGCACTACGGCTCCTGCTTCTCCTGCCACGGCAGCCGTGTTGTCCTGTGAACCGTCGTTCACAACAAGCACGTCATAGGTCTCGCGCAGCGCCAGCACCTCGCGGACGGTATTGCCAACGGACTCCGCTTCGTTCCACGCCGGCATAATCACGAGGGCGCGGGTGTAGGGGGGGATTGACATAGGTACTAATCTATACCAGAACCGCTGCCCGGGGTGGCGGGCGGCGTCGCTGCGGGCATCTCCGACGAGGACGTTTGGGGCTTGCCCACCCCGTATGCGGTGCGGATATGCCGCAGGTAGAGATAGGCGTATACGGAAGGCGCCAGCTTGAGCAACGCGGCGCCCGCGCCAATGACCTTGTGCACCGCAAGGGTCCGGAAAAGCATCCGCCAGCCAAGATCCTTACGGCACTCCGCCACCGTGGCGGCAGCGGCAGACGAACCGCTGCCGCGGGCGATCGCGCTTTGGGCCACAAGCAGGATGACCAGCGAACGCATGCAGTCGTAGGCGGCACTGTATTTGCCCTCCTTGAACCGCTGGTCCAGATGCTCGCTCAGGTGGTTCATGGCTACGGTGGTGTCGGCCACTGTGGGAACCCGGCCCCAGGTCAGGGAAGAATCCATGATGTAGTACCGGTAAACCGGGATATCGATCGATCGGACCCTGCGGGATATCGAGTGCAAAATGACGTTGACCGCCATGTCCTCGAACCGGGCGGCGCCTTCGGCGAAACGGACCTTACTGAACAAATCCCGTCGGTACAGCTTGTCCCAGGGGAACGGAGTGAGCTCATCGCACATGGCCAGCCGGCAGGCTTCTGGTCCGTCGAATTCCCCGAGCGCACGCGAGGCATTGCGCGTTTCCGTGCCGTCCGACTGCACCACGATCCGGCCCCCCACCACCAGGTCCACATCCGGCGCGGTGGCTGAATGCATGGTTTCGAGGAACTCCGGCAGATACTGGTCGTCGCTGTCGATAAAGCTGACCCAGGATCCCCGGGCCGCATCCAGACCGGCATTCCGCGCTGCCGATACTCCGGCATTGGAAGGTAAGGCGATCACCGTCAGATTGCTGAACTCCTCCCCGAGCTTCCTGGCCAAATCCAGCGTTCCGTCCGTGGAGTGGTCGTCCACTAAGACCAGTTCGAAGTCTGGGTCCGTCTGGGCCATGACACTCCGTACCGCCCGTTCCAGGAAACCGGCGGCGTTGTATGCGGGCAAAATCACTGTGGTCCGCGGACTGTCGGAATTCTTCGTCACAGGTTTTCCTTTGTGAGGCGAGGTAGGCAGAGGAGGGCGGAGTCGGGTCAGGCGGGGGAAGCAGCGGCTGATTTGCCGAGACGCACGATCGAAGTAACGTGGATAACCGCTCCCACGGCCGGCCCTGCCGCGAGGGCCACTGCCGCCCGAATGGACAGCGGCAGCGGCAGCAGGAGGCAAAGCACGCTCACCACTGTGCCACTGACCCAGCCTGCGGAGTAGCCGCCGTGCTTGCCCACCGCAAGGGTTGCGGTGCCGGTAAGCGTCAGGACAGCCATGAGCGCGGCGTCGAACGTCAGCGTAGCCAAGAGCCAGGCCGGTACTTCGTATTTGCCTGGGAACAGCAGCTCCATGAGCCAAGGGCCGAGCAGTCCAGCTGCTATAGCGCCTGCCACACCTACTGCCAGGAACAGGGCAGCAGGTTTGAACAGCGCGTGGACCCCGCGGTCGCGCTGGTTGACGAACGCGGCAATCGCCACACCCTGAAACGCCTGGAGCGGAACCATGATAGGCGCCCTCGTGAGTTGGATGGCGAGGAGGAGCCCGCCGGCCGAGGCCAGTTCCTGCGCGCTGCTGGTGAAACTCAGGATCACAGGGAAGCCCACGATCAGAGCAGCGGTGGCGCTTGAGGAGAGCATGGCGTGGCCGGTCTGCTTCATGTACGCCGTGCGGGGCACATCGGCACGGGAAACTGCGGCGTGACGTGCCGCTGGTGAGACCAGGAGGAACACCAGCCAAAGGACCGCAGCCAGTGCACAGGCGAGCTCAAGGCCCAGGAGTCCGACGCCGAGCAGCGCCACGGTTCCTACGGTCGCCAAACGGAACACCGCCTCAGCGCTCATCAGCTTGGAATAGAGGTTCCAATCCTGACTGCCGGCGGAAGCGCCTGCAAGCGCGGAATGGCCAGAATAGGCGACTGCCGCGCCGGCAAGGGCAGGCAGGAGCCAGGGGGTGTTGCCGCCGAGGACGGACGGTGCCCACAGCCAGGAGGATGCCAGGATAATGGCGGCCAGGATTGTCCCCACCAGGACGCCGTTGGCCAATACCGAAGGGTGCTGTTGTGCACTGCCAGGGACTCCGCCGTGGGTTTCTACCGAGCGAACAGCGCGGGTGGTTTCACTCTGGATGCCAGAGAGCACTCCGAAGATGCCGAACAGTGCGCCCCAAAAGACGCTGAATTGGGCATATTCCGCGGGGCGGAGGTGGTTGCCTGCAATCACCAGGATGATGAACCCTGCAGCCGCGGCGGCGATGGAGGCGGCGCCCACGCCGGACGCGCTCCTGGAGCTGATAGTCCGTTCACTGGCAGCGTCCGGCTCCTCCGACGGTTGTGCGGAGGCGGGCTTCTTCCAAGGCAAATTCATTGAGGGCTTTCCGTGGCGACGCGCCACCTGGCTTTCCCAGGTGCCATTCGATCTTACGGTAATGCTCTAGTCGCGCTCCCAGCCCTCGTGCGCGACAAACACGGCGACAACCGGGCCTTCGCGGACAGGCGCTGCAAATGAATACGCTCTTGGGAACCCGGTCGAAGAAAAGATCTCTCCGCTGATCGAGTCCGGCCCACCGGCCGGGCTATAGAATCACCTCCACGAGCCGACACAGCACCTGCCCTGGTGATGGTGGTCCGTCTGGAAATTCTCTATTCCATCAAGCAGTCAGGTGAACATGAAGCACATTCGGGTTCCCGCTCTATCAATGGTCTTCACCGTCCTGTGTCTCCTGTCCGGCCTCTTGGTAGGCGCCCCAGGTTGGGCTGCCTCACCGATCCAGGACAAGTATCAGGCAGTCGGGGGACCGGCCGGCATTCTTGGTGCCGCTATCGGTGGAGAAAAGTGCGGGCTTGCGGGAGGAGGTTGCTACCAGGACTACCAACGCGGCCAGATCCACTGGACGCCTGCGACCGGAGCCCGCGCCACGTGGGGTGCGGTCGGCACACTTTGGCAGCAGCAGGGGTGGGAACAAGGCCGCCTCGGATACGCGGTCACGGATGAAGTGTGCGGGCTTGTCAGGTCGGGCTGCTATCAGAGCTTTCAGGGCGGTCAAATTCATTGGTCCCCTGCCAGCGGTGCGCAGCAGACGGTCTGGGGGGCAATCAGAAACAGATGGGCAGGCGGAGGCTTCGAATCCGGTCCGCTGGGTTATCCGGCGGCCGCCGAACGATGCGGTCTCAGGGCAGGTGGCTGCTATCAGGCCTTCCAGGGAGGTCAGGTCCATTGGGCGCCGGGCATTGGCGCCTATGCCACCGGGGGTTCCATTGATTACGTGTGGGGAACCCTGGGATGGGAGAACGGGCGTTTGGGCTACCCCTTGACCGAAGAGGTCTGCGCCGGTGATGCCGGCTGCACCCAGAATTTCCAGGGCGGCACCTTGGCCTGGCTCCCTTCTACGGGCGTGACTGTCACTTTCAACCAGCCGGGGGAGTACCAGCGGGTCATCAACAAGCGCAATCCACTCTCACCCATCGACTATGCGCCGTCCGACATGGTGAACGTCGGCGGGCAGGCACTGCGCTATCAGGCAGCACTGGGGTTCTGGCAATTTTCCGATGCTGCAAGTGCCTCGGGCGTGCCAGTGACCGTAGTCAGCGCCTTTCGGAGCTACGCCACCCAGGCGTCCCTTTACAACAGCTACGTGGCGATGTACGGGCAGGAACGCGCAGACACAATCTCAGCTCGGCCCGGATTCTCCGAACACCAAAGCGGACTTGCCGTCGATATCGGGAATCCCGGTGGAGTCTGTGGGCTCCAGGAATGCTTTGCCCACACAGCCGCCGGACAATTTGCGGCAAACCGTGCCCACGAGTTCGGCTTTATCGTCCGGTACCCCGCAGGTATGAGCTACTGGACCGGCTACGCCTATGAACCTTGGCACCTCAGGTATGTCGGAAAGGACGTAGCTATGGACATGCACCGCCGTGGCATCGCCACCCTGGAGCAGTACTACGGATACTCGCCTGCACCGGGTTATTGAGTCAACGTTGATGGGGACCTGACACCCGGACCGATGACATTGGACCAAGGGCCAGCCGGTAACCTAAGAATATGTCGCGACTCCTCGTAACCGGCGGTGCCGGGTTCATTGGCTCTAATTTCGTCCACTACGTTTTGGAAAATACGGATGACCACGTCACCGTGCTGGACAAGCTGACATACGCAGGGAACGTGGAATCTCTCCGGGGCCTGCCGGACGAGCGCTTTGAGTTTGTCCGCGGCGATATCGCTGATGCACAGTTGGTGGACGGAATGGTTGCGAAGGCAGACGTTGTGGTCCATTACGCGGCGGAGTCACACAATGACAACTCGCTGCATGATCCCCGCCCGTTCCTTGATACGAACATCATTGGTACGTACACGCTGATCGAGGCTGCACGGAAGCACAACAAGCGTTTCCACCACATCTCAACCGACGAGGTGTACGGCGACCTTGAGCTCGATGACCCGGAGCGGTTCACCGAGCAGACCCCGTACAACCCGTCCAGCCCGTATTCCTCCACGAAGGCCGGCTCTGACCTGCTGGTGCGCGCCTGGGTCCGTTCCTTCGGGCTGCAGGCGACCATCAGCAACTGCTCAAACAACTACGGCCCATACCAGCATGTGGAGAAGTTCATCCCGCGCCAGATCACCAACGTGATCGACGGGATCCGGCCCAAGCTCTACGGCAAGGGCGAGAACGTCCGCGACTGGATCCACGCCAACGACCACTCCTCGGCCGTGCTGGCCATCATCGCCAAAGGAAGAATCGGCGAGACCTACCTGATCGGAGCCGACGGGGAGAAGAACAACAAGGACGTTGTTGAGCTGATCCTGAAGCACATGGGCCAGGCCCCGGACGCGTACGATCACGTCGTCGACCGACCGGGCCACGACCTGCGCTACGCCATCGATTCCACCAAGCTCCGCGACGAACTCGGCTGGGAACCCCAGTTCTCCAATTTCGACGCAGGTATCGAAGACACCATCGCCTGGTACCGCGAAAACGAAGACTGGTGGCGCCCGCAGAAGGCCCAGACCGAAGCCAAGTACAAGGAACAGGGCCAGTAGGCGATGCAGATCGAGTTCTCGAAAAAACTGACCGCACACGAAACGCCGATCCCCGGCGTCGTCCTTTATGACCTGCCGGTACACGGTGACAACCGTGGCTGGTTCAAGGAAAACTGGCAACGGGAAAAGATGGTGGCCCTTGGCCTGCCGGACTTCCGTCCCGTGCAGAACAACATTTCCTTCAACGAGAAGGCAGGTACCACCCGCGGCATCCACGCCGAGCCGTGGGACAAGTTTATCTCGGTGGCCACGGGGCGCATCTTCGGCGCCTGGGTGGACCTGCGCGAAGGCCCGTCGTTCGGTGCGGTTTTCACTGCTGAACTGGACCCCAGCCAGGCAATCTTCATTCCGCGCGGCGTGGGCAACGCCTTCCAGACCCTGGAGGACAACACGGCCTACACCTACCTGGTCAACGATCACTGGTCAGCGGACGCCCAGGGCCAATACACCTTCCTGAACCTCGCGGACGAGACAGCGGCGATCACTTGGCCGGTGCCGCTGGAGGAAGCAGAACTGTCCGATAAGGACAGGGCGCATCCCCGCCTCGCGGATGTTGTGCCGATGCCTGCCAAGAAGATCCTCGTGGTAGGTGCCGACGGCCAGTTGGGCAAGGCCTTGCGGGAACTTTACGACGGCGACGCAACCGTTGAGTTTGCCGGCCGCGCCGGCTTCGATTTGGGCAGCGAAGCATCCTTCACGGAGCGGAACTGGAAGAACTACTCGACGATTATCAATGCCGCCGCGTACACCGCGGTCGATACCGCGGAAACCGCGGAAGGCCGGGCAGCCGCCTGGGCTGTCAACGTTGCTGCCGTCGCACGGCTGGCGCGTA
The DNA here is from genome assembly GCF_023708005.1 of Pseudarthrobacter sp. NCCP-2145. Lineage (NCBI taxonomy): Bacteria > Bacillati > Actinomycetota > Actinomycetes > Micrococcales > Micrococcaceae > Pseudarthrobacter > Pseudarthrobacter sp. NCCP-2145. Next base: position 227,492 of record NZ_BRCG01000004.1, read on the forward strand.
CCGCCGTCGACCATGACCTCACCCTGGTGCACGTTTCCTCCGACTATGTCTTTGACGGTGTCCGCGAGAGCCACGATGAAACTGAACCGTTCACCCCTCTGGGTGTGTACGGGCAGACCAAAGCCGCCGGCGACGCCGTCGTCAGCGTGGTTCCACGCCACTACATCGTGCGGACCAGCTGGGTAATCGGTGAGGGCAACAACTTCGTGCGGACCATGGCATCCCTCGCCGGCCGCGGCATCGAGCCTTCAGTGGTCAACGACCAGATCGGCCGCCTCAGCTTCACGCAAGATATCGCCGCCGGCATCCAGCACCTGTTGGAGTCGGGCGCTGAATACGGCACCTACAACCTGAGTAACGAGGGCGAACCGCAGTCCTGGGCGGATATTGCCGGGGATGTCTATGAGCTGTTGGGTAAACCAAGGTCAGCTGTTACCGGTGTCAGCACAGCTGAGTATTTCAGGGATAAAGCGGCTGCTCCCAGGCCCCTCAATAGCACTCTTGATCTCAGCAAGCTCGCGTCGGAAGGTTACACAACCAGGGACTGTAAAAAGGCTTTGGAAGAGTACGTGCGAGGACTTTGACTTAGGGACAATGCCACTGCAGGGATGCCCGGCACCGCAAAGGGATCCTGACTCGGCCTTGGAGTCAGGATCCCTTTGCAGTTCAAATACCGCGTATTGCTAGCGCTCCCAGCGGCAATGACTCTCTTGACCGATCAGAGTAAAAGCCTGACTCGGGCCATCACCCTTGCTGGCGACGCCATTAATTCCGCTAGCGACGGTAGACGCTTACACCGGTTTTCGGAGTCCATATGAGCGACCCTCCCTGAAAATCCTGCCGGCATTCCCCCGAGGAGGAGCAATACTCGTCGGTGTAGGGATATCCGAGCCATCCATTTTCAAAGTTCTGTGAAGCCCAGACTCCCCTGATGGAGCCAAAGGGGCTGAAATGCGCACCTGAGGACGACGACCAGATCATTGAGCCGCCCTGGAAGAACTGGTAACAGCCGCCATTCTTAAGACCACATACTTCGTTGCTGACGGGATAGCCGGGCTTGCCACCCTGCGCGCCGAGACTTCCGTAATTGGCTCGAATGGCACCCGCTGTTACCGCGAAGGCCCCAGAGCCTGATGACCACAGAATGTCCCCTCCTTGGAAGGATTGGGAACATCCGCCGGAAGCCAAGCCACACACTTGGCTTGAAGTCGGGTATCCCAAGGGACCGTTCTCAAATCCCATGGAAGCGTAACGGTCCCGGACAGGACCCGCAAGGCTAATTTGCGCACCAGTGATGGAGTTCCAAATTACGGCACCACCTTGGAACATCTGGTAGCAGCCGCCACCTTTCAGTCCGCAAATTTCCGGGCCCAGGACGGGGTATCCCAGGGGCCCATTTTCCGATCCCGACCTCTGGTAAGTACCGCGTATTGCTCCGTCGCGAACTGAATGTGCTCCCGTAGCAGGGGACCACTGGATCGACCCGCCTTGGAATATCTGGTAGCAGCCGTTGTTGGCCAGCCCGCAGGCTATCGGTCCCCACGGGTTTCCGAGCCACGAACTGGACGCTTGGTACTCACGATTGAAGGCATCCTCGATGCCATTCCCGGCACGGGCAAAACGCTGCAAACTTGCGTAGTCGCCATTCCACACATTCGAGTCACCGGCAAACGGCCCGGTGCTGCTGTATTGCCACATGCTGTAGCTGCTCCAGCTGGCAGTAGGAACCGGCCCGGCGTTGTTCGTAGGCGAGCTGGGGTAGGCGGCAATCCAGAGGGGGTAGTCCCCAAAGCCTGAAGGATTAGCGAGGCACTGGTTCCACCAGCTTGTGTTGGTGTAAATGACCGGCAGGCGGCCGGTCATTGCCTGCATGGTGTTGCCGAAATCCCGCACCCAGGACTGAAGCTGCGAGGGCGACATGTTGTAGCAGGTGTTGCCGAAGTAGAACCCGTTGATGGTGCGGCCCTCGTACGGATTGAACTCGAAGTCAAGCACTGGCGGCATGGTGTATCCGTCTGCAGACCAGCCTCCACCGTTTTGCACAAAGTACCGTGCCTGGTCGGCTCCTGAAGACCAGTTCGGAATCGCGAAGTGATACGCGCCCCGAATCATCCCCACATTGCGTGAGCCCTGGTACTGCGAGCTGTAGGAAGGGTTTTTGTAGTAGTTGCCCTCGGTGGCCTTTACGTAGGCGAAACGCGCACCCATGTTCCACTGCTGCTGCCAGTCCACACTCGGTTGATGCCCACTCACGTCCAGGCCCTGGATACCGAACGTCGGCATCCAGGTGCCTTCGCTGGACAAGGACTCCGCACTAAGCCTCTTTACGGACCCCGAGGAGGCAGCCGCAGTGACGCGAGCGGACCGCTGTCCCATCTCAGCGCCGCCCACCCCGACTGCCTCGGCCATCGACTGCGCAGTCCCGGGCGATGGCTGGGGGGAAACCGTTTCTACTGAAGCCGTCTCGGTGGGCGTAGGGGACGGGGGCGGCACCGCAGGTGATGGTGAAACGGCATCTGACGAAGCAGCTGTCGGCGACGGCAAAGTTGGCGCAGCGTCTGACGATGTAGTTGTCGGGGACGGCGACGTTGGGGTAGGAGCGGGCTCGACGGCGGATGCAACCCCCGCCAGACCTGGGCCGGCCGCAAGAGTTGCGGCCAGGAGCGCTATTCCCAAGGACATAAACGCGGGGCGACGGGACTGAGACAGGTTCCGCTTCATTTTTGCTCCGGAGACAATGCGGCGCTCCGCCGAGCGCTCATTTGGTTTGCTGCACGGGTGTTTTCCCCCCAGGGATTGCACGCGGCAGGTGGTATTTCAACAGTTAACGCGCTCACCATAGCACTGCTGTTACCACTGGAACTAGTGGTTCTGTTGTTGCTGTTGTGATTTAGCGCCCCTCTCGGCTGCTCACTGGCAAGGGCCTGGGCAGCCTCTCCTCTCAGCCGGACAGCAGCTATTCGCGACAAATTCTGAAGATTGAATCTCATAGCCGTCCGGCGTCGAGGGTAGGCTTCGGCGTTGCTGCCACAGTCATCTCTAAGGCCACGTCAGCCGGGGACCGGAGACGCAGGCGGGACGGACCACAAGGATGCCCCGCCTTCCATTGATGGATGGCGGGGCATCTTTGCGTCGACGTACCGGCTACACCGTCCGTCTCGCTGTCAGGAAGGACTCTGTAGCAGGCCCACCGACCGAGCCGGTGGGCCCATTACGAACAGGGACGCGGTTGGGTCAGCTCAATCTGCCCCGGGATCGTTTGTGCCGTCGCTAGGCGGCCGCCGCATACTCAATCGAGACACTTCCTGAACGCCAGATGATCCTGCCGCCCTGGTAGTCCTGTGCACGGCCGCCGCCACTGGCAGCGTATTCATTGGTTGTCGGATAGCCCAGACGGCCGCCTTCAGAGCCCTGGCCAACCCAGGCGGTCCGTATGCCGCCTGTTATTATGCGGGCGCCTGCAGCGGACGACCAAACTATCTCTCCGCCCTGGAAGTACTGCTTCGCACCGCCGCGAACGAGCCCACTGATCTCATCCGACGTCGGGTAGCCGAGGCCGCTGTTAGGCCCGCCAGCGTTGATCCAGACCTGGCCAATGCCGCCCTTGATGAACCGGGCACCGGTGGAAGGTGACCATACAATCTGGCCGTACTGGAAAGCCTGGGTGACTCCGCCGTTGGCCGTTGCGTATTCATCGGTGGTGGGGTAGCCAAGTCCGCTGAGCGGGCCGCCGACCTTGTCCCACGTCGCGCCGATGCCACCTTTGGTAATGCGCGAGCCTGTGGCTGCCGTCCACGAGATTTTGCCGTACTGGAATCCCTGCATGACTCCACCGGCCATGGGGGCGTATTCATCGGTGGTGGGGTAACCGAGTCCGCTAAGAGGGCCGCCTGCGTTGTCCCACGTGGCTCCAATGCCGCCCTTTGTTATACGGGATCCGGTGGCCGCGTTCCACGAGATCTTCCCGAACTGGAAGTCCTGCATTACGCCGCCGGCCATCGGCGAGTATTCGTCCGACGTGGGGTATCCGAGGTCGCCATTATGGGCCCCGATGCTGTTCCACACCGTGCTGATACCGTTGGCGACCGCAAAAGCACCCGAATCAGGCAGATAGGCGATAGTTCCGCGTTCGAACTTCTGATACGAGCCGCCGAAGCGCTGGTCCTTAACCTCATTGGCGATAGGGGGCCCGACGAGGTCGGACACCGTGGCGTACTTTTCGCCAATAGGACCCTGGACCGTGTAGGTCTCCTCCTCGGTGGTGCCGCCGAAGTCAGCAAACCAGTAGCGCCCTTCGTCGTTGTCGCTGGCCAAGACCACGACGCCGCTCGCACGCGTGACGGCCTGCTTGGTGGTGGTCACGTTGTTGACGCTGGGTGATGCGTCCTGGATGACCGGGGTGCCGCGGCCGGCGGGGAAGACCGGGTTATCCAGCGAAGCTGTCTTTTGATAGATAGCGCCGGACACTCCGCTGTACGGGCAGCCCGTCACGGTTGTTGCCGGACCGGACTGGAAGGCATGGATCTTGTTGTTTTCGGGATCAAGCACAATTTGCGGACGGGTGTGGCAATCTTTGATCGTCGAGATCGTGTACTTTTCGAATGCTGCCGTGGCTGGCTTGAAGACTAGCAGCTGTAGCTGGGGATCAGAGTTTTTCGCCGTGGAGTTCATATCGAAGCTCGTCTTGACCGCTGCGAACACGCGTCCGCTGTCGTCTGCCTGCAGTGACTTGATGTTGAGGTGGTCGTCAGCCTGGTTGGGTCCGCGGACGGCAGACTGTACCTTCCATGACGTGGCGGCCTGACCGTCAGTGCGCGTTGCCCACCAGACCGAGCCTGTCGTATGGTCGGACCACATAACCCCGATCTTATTCTTGCCGAAGGCCACGATCGACGAGATGTCATCGGGTGCGGCCGCGGCGCTCTCGCCTGAAAGGGATTGCGGCGTGCCCCAGGAAGTGCCACCCGCAGCAGAGTTGTTCACCATAACGGCGCTTGTATAGCCTCCGGTCGGGACACCGGACACCTGGGTCCAGGTGGCCCAGACTGCTCCCGTGCTGTCCTTGTCGATAGTCATCGACTCGCTGCTGTTCGTGGTGATAGTGGTAGGAAATCCACTGCTGCGCGTGTACTTTCCGTCGGCATACGTGTACCGGTACAGCCTTGCGGGGGAGTCCGGGCGGGACGCTTTGGGCCCGTCTTCAGTGGAGATGGTGACCACATGGTGGGCAATGTAGAGGTGCGTGCCATCCCAGAGGGTGTCTGCCGATGTGTTGGCACGGCTGTCCACTACCACCCCGGTGTCTACCCACTGCTTGGCGGCCCGGTTCAGCTTGTGGATCTTCCAGCCTCCTGCGGTCCACATATCCGCCCACCAGGAGCCATCGTTCCACCACAACTTGCTCTGCGGCTTATCAGCCGTGGGGGGATTTCCAACGCCTGTGTAATTGAAGCCGGCGGTGCCATAAATCGGCGCCGGCGGCGGCGGAGGAGGTGGCGGCACCGTGGCGCTCGCAGGTCCCCCCATGGCTGCTCCAAGCCCGGCGAGGACAAGGGCTGTTGCCAGCCCCTGACTCAGGGCTCGTTTGATCGATTTCTTCACGGTACTCCTTAAACGTTCCGCCCCAACGCTGTCGCGTCCAGGTCCCTGAGGAAGCTGGTGCCCCCGATGATTCATTTACCTCCTGTGCAACACACGCCGCCCGAGTACCCCTTACTCGCATTTGCCGGGTAGGGCACTGAGATCGTGATTCCGGTACTCATGTCAGAGCGCCGGAACGCCGTGGGATTTCCATAGCGGGGCGGGCATGTGGTTTTCGGCGGGCACGCCCGGCTGCGGGCACTCGGCACAACGTGCGCTGGCAACAAGCGCGCCGGCGTCGTCCTTGTGAAAGTGAGTCACGTGGTGGGTGGTCCTGCCGCATGCGGGGCAGAAGCTTTGGCTCTGTTTGGTCCACATGGAGGAATCCTATGGAGAGGAGCTCGCCGATAAAGACAAAACGGTGGAAGTATGTGGATGCCCGCAGGGTTTATGTGCCAATACCCACCCGAGGGCGAGCGCCGGCCCGGTAACAGCCGGGATCAGCTTCACCCAGCGAACTCGCCAGATCCGACGTTGAGCCCGTGCGTGGCGGCCGTTCATAGGCCCATGCCGGGCGGCCGCATCGATGGTTGTCCACAGCTTGGCCAATATGACTTGTTGCCGTGCTTGACCATCTTTAGGCTTTATCCCAGTTGCACTGCCTCCGCCGGGGGCGGCAGTTGTATTGGGGAACTTATGGACGCGCTGGGAATAGTCGAGGATGAAGTCCGCGAGCTCATCCGTCGCCGAGGGCTTGATCCCCTCCATCAGGCCGGTGAGGTCCGCCGCCTGGTGGAGGCAGCAGTAACGGATTATGACGAGCGGGCTCTGATGGGTCCGCTTCCTCCTCTTGGGCCCTTGGATGCGGCCCGCAAATTCCTCTTCGACGCCGTCGCCGGGTTCGGCGTTCTCCAGCCCCTCCTGGACGATCCAGCCATCGAAGAGATTTGGCTGAACGCTCCACATGAGATCTTTGTGGCGCGCAACGGCGAATCCGAGCTGACATCGCTGAGCCTCAGTGAGCAGCAGGTCCGCGATCTGGTGGAGCGGATGCTGAAAAGCTCCGGCCGCCGGCTGGACATGTCCTCTCCGTTCGTGGACGCTGCCTTACCCGACGGGTCAAGGCTCCACGTGGTTATCCCGGATGTGACGCGCAAGCACTGGGCAGTCAATATCAGGAAATTCGTGGTCAAGGCCAGCCGCCTGGAGCATCTCGTCGACCTGGGCACGCTGACGCCCCAGTCAGCCCGATTCCTTGGCGCAGCCGTCTCCAGCGGACTCAACATCCTGGTCTCGGGCGCCACCCAGGCAGGCAAGACCACCATGCTCAACTGCCTGGCGGCCAGCATTGGAAGCCGGGAGCGTGTTATCACCGTGGAGGAGATTTTTGAGCTTCAGTTTCCCCTGCGCGACGTCGTCGGCCTGCAGTGCCGCCAGCCAAACCTTGAGGGCGAAGGCGAAATACCGTTGCGCCGCCTCGTCAAGGAAGCGCTCCGCATGCGTCCGGACCGCCTGGTCGTGGGGGAGGTCCGTGAAGCGGAGAGCCTGGATATGCTCATCGCTTTGAACAGCGGCTTTGCCGGTATGCGTCGAAACGCAATACACATTAGGCTGTCAGCATGTCGTCCCTCAAAGCCGCAATTTACTCACGCATCTCCGACGACCGGACAGGCGCAGGCCTCGGCGTTGCGCGCCAGGAGGCGGACTGCCGGGCGCTTGCGGAGGCCCGGGGCTTCGCTGTGCACTCCGTCTACACGGACAACGACAGCAGCGCCTACTCAGGCAAGAAGCGCCCCGGCTATCACAAGCTGCTCGCCGACATTGCAGCGGGACATATCAACGTTGTCCTTGCGTGGCACAATGACCGGCTGCACCGCAGCCTGACGGAGCTCGAGGAATACATCAAGATCTCGGAAGACGCAGACGTAGCAACGATCTGTGTTCAGTCCGGCGAACTTGACCTGTCGACCTCGGCAGGCCGTATGACAGCCCGCATACTAGGAGCCGTTGCACGCCAAGAGTCAGAGCACAAGGCCGAACGCATCAAGCGAGCGGCACAGGAGCTTTCCATGTCCGGTAAGTGGACGGGAGGGCTGCGGCCCTTCGGCTGGCAGTTTGTGGATGGTGTGCCAACCCTTGAAGAGGCCGAAGCGGCTGTAGTCAGGGAGGCGCACGCCCATGTGCTCGCCGGGTTCTCTCTGGGTTCATTCATCCAAAGCTTGGCGGAGCGCGGGATTACGACCGCCCGTGGCGGTTCGTGGTCGTATGCCACGCTACGCCAGATGCTCCTGCGGCCACGCAACGCGGGACTTACGGCGTGGGAGGGGGAAGTTGTCGGGCCGTCTGAGTTTCCGGCCATAGTGGACCGCCACGTTTGGGAAGCCACATGCTCGATACTGAAAGACCCGGCACGGCGGCGCTCGCGAACGAACAAGGCGAAGCACTTGCTGGCGGGTATCGCCCAATGCGCCGAATGTCTAAGCCCAATGAAGTCCGCGCAGATCACGGATCGTAAGGGCGTGAAGCACAATATCTATAGGTGCACCACAGGTGGCCCCGGCCACGTCAACAAGCGCATGTCCTACGTCGATGAACATGTGGAGCGCCATATCCTTTTCTTCCTTGCATACGCCGCGCGAACGGAAGCCTCCGCCCCAGGCGATCCCGCCACCCTGGAACGCTTGAGGCTGGACGAATCTGCCCACCGTGAGCGGCTCAACGAGGCCGCTCGCTTGTTTGCCAGCGGTGCCATCGACGGGGAGCAACTGACAGAGATGTCCAAAGGGATCAAAGCCCAACTGTCGGATATTCAGGGACGGCTCGCACAGCTTGACGAGGCCAACGCCATACGCGATCAGGTGGAGATGTCTGCTGACATCGACTGGACCGACCTGGGGGCGTCGGAGCGGGAGTGGCAAGACCTACACGTTGAGCGTAAGCGGGCGTGGATTCGTAGCCGCTTTGTGATTGTTCTCCACCGCCACGGGCGGGGGAGCGCACGAATTTTCGATCCCGGCACGGTGCAGATCATAGTCAGGACATCGCTGGACGCCCCGGTTCCCATTGCATCGATCGAACAGTGGCGACAGGAGCAAGCTGTGGGTGCTCCTAGGAGTGCCTTCCAATTCATGGTTGAGCCAGTGGGCGATCTACTGTCCCGTGCGGCATTTGCGGGCTTCAAATAGGTCCAAGGTACTCAAACCTCACCGATCCTCTGTTGGGCCCTAATAGGCCCCCAGGGGGACGCTGCTATGGGCTGCAGGTGGGAACGACGACTCCCCCGCAAAGACCGGGCGGATCATCGGTGTTGTTGTTGTTTGATCGACTTCACTGGCCGGGACAGCGCTTCCATGCGGCGGTAGAGCGTTGCCCTGGACATGCCGAGATCACGTGCTACCTGCGCCGCTGGCTCACCTGACTGAATCAGGCGGGCTGCATTCTTAATTTGGCTGTCTGTGAACTGAGCTTTACGCCCGCCCAAGTCCTTGCCAGCGGCCCGCCGCTTGCTCACACTGTCAGTGATGCGCTCGCGTTTGATCTCAAGCTCCATCTGCCCGAGCGCAGCCATCACTGTGAAAACCATGGCCCCCATGGCGGTGCTCGTGTCCACGTCGCCTCCACCCAGGTTGAGCACTCGCAACCCTGCCCCCTTGCCTTTGATCTCGTCTGCGAGCTTTAGCATGTTCACGGTGGAGCGCCCCAAGCGGTCCAGCGTTGTGACAACGAGGGTGTCCCCTTTGTGCAGTGCCGCCAAGGCCTTGTCCAGTTCCGCCCGGTACGCCTTGGCTCCGCTCACGCCGTGGTCCACGTACATGTCATCTCGCCGCACACCAGCGGCGAGCAGGTCAACCTGCTGCCTGTCACTGTCTTGCGCCTTGGTGGAAACTCGGGCGTATCCAATTAGCTTTCCCATGCTTTGCTCTCCCTCAATGTGTCTCACAACGGTGTTTCGCTACATACAAATTAACAGCCACTTGCGAGACATGCAAACGAGACACATTCGTGCGTGCTGCGGGGGCGGAATGTGTCTTACAACCGAAGTGTCTTAATTCCCATGCCTCGTGAGACACTTTCCGAACTGCATCGGACGGCATGCCCTCAGAGCTCCGGCGGTTGGCCTCGGTAGGCATGGTCCCTCCAACTGGCCAGGATTACACTCGGGGCCATGAAGCCCCGCGCAATCCTCACCGCCATTCTGCTATTGGTTGTTGTCGTGGGCGTAGTCATTGTCGTGTGGACGGTGGGCGGCGACCGCCCAGGCCCGCTGTAAGCCGCCATGGCTTGCGGGGCGACGTTTGCCGTACTGCAATACTCGTGCTTATGAAGACATTGCTGATCTTGATGAACGTAGTGGCTTTCATCGTCTCGTTTGGTGCGATCCTTTGGGCCTGGATGAAAGTCCGTAAGGACATGCGGGATAACGCGGCATTGCTGGATCGTCTCAAGGAAATCGAGCGGGAGTATGCAAACGAACCTGCGGAGCCTTTCGGTGGGGGAGACCGTCGGCAGGAGAAGCGCGAGCAGCAGCTCGCCGCAGGGAAGACTATGTTTACCTATGGCGACTTAGCCAACATGCCAGAGTTGGTAAAGCACTTGATCTACAGCCATGCCCTCAACGGACTTGCCTTGCAGGTGTGGCTTGTTGGGTTGGGGTTGGCGGTTAGTACAGCAGCAAACGTGCTCTCGCTGTTTCTTCCCACAGGCGACTGAATTGCAAGGGGGTGGGGGGTGACCCCCGTCCCGATGGAGTCCTCCCCCGGCTGTCATAGCGCCTCCGGTCGCGAACGGGTTGAGAAGCTTTCAGATGAGAGTGATAACAACAGCGTGTCCTTCAATGACAACTGTGGGGGGATACCCCCTCCTCCATCACAGCCCGGGACCGGTAGTCATAGCGCCCTTGATCGGGTACGGGTTGTAGGTTTTTTGGAGTTCATACGCCCGAGGGGGGAAGAAGCGCCCGGCTTCGGCTTATTCCTGAGAAGTTCGGTAACAGCGGGGTAAGCTGCTGGGCCGAGCTCATGCTCGAACGGCTGGCCATCAAGCCCATAGGCAAACGGTTCCCCGCCGGGTTCACCCCTGCCAACGGGCAGGCCCTTCATCATGGCCCACAACATTACTTTGGGTTCCATGTGGGGGATCTTTTCGAGGTCCCGCAGGACCGATTCGGGATCTTCCAGCGCGCGCCGGTGTTCCAACTCGCTATTGCGGCGTTGGGTCATCGGCATGAGATGGTCGGGGCGCACGCACAGTGAGTTCCTACATACATGGTCCAAAGTCAGGCGCGTGCGGTGGCCTCCAACGAAGTAGCCATAAGAGAAACGGTGGGCAAGCCAGTCGTGGTTGCCAATGCTGATCAGACCGTAACCGGGGCCGGGTTCGCCTGTCCGGCTGGAAGCCACCTTGTTCCGTCGCCCCGTCCACGGCCAGCAACCAAACAAGCCATCAAGCCCGGTACGGCTTGGAGTAATTCCTGACAGGAACTTCTCCAGCGTCCGTGCGATAGCTTCAGGTTTGCGTATCGGTTCCCGCAGCAAGAGGTGCTCATGCAGCCGGCAGTACCCCTGCCGGGAGTGGGCTGGCTCCAGGCGTGCGCCACAGTCGGTGGCCGCGCACCTCGGTTTCTTTCGCTGCGCCCGTTTATAGTGCATCTCGCAAAGCCCATCAGCGTAGTGGGGTCGCGGCTTCTCGTGTCGGGGAAGTGTGCTCCAACAGACAGTGCAGATGCGCGGGTATTTTGCTTTGGGTCTTGCCATAATGGGGGCTCTCAGTCTGTCCTATGTAACTCCGACCAGCGATCTTACCGTCCCGCTGTCACCGTGGAGAAATAAGGGAATGCGGAAGCGAAAGCCTGATTTGGGCAGGACAAGAGTTAGGGCAATACGGGGGTTCGTTGTCGTGGTACCGGGTGGGGCCACGACGCCCTAGCGGAGTGGTGACAGGGGCAGCGGTAGGACAGGGCGTCAGCCCTGGTTAGTAGGCTTCTACCAGTGGACCTCAATCGGGGTGATTACAACAAGCGTGGCGGCTCCCTGCCGCCACGCAGAACTATGGGGGGTCATTTGTCCGGAAGCATTGCACCTTGGACGCCGCTGGGAGCGTCCGAGGAAGAGGTCGAAGAGTTCCTTGCCCTGCGGGAAGGGTTGCCGCCCTACCTGTACGAGTCCGTAATCAGTTGGATTCGAGCCCGCAAAGTTCGCGATGCTGGCTGGGTACAGTGGGAATTTCTGGTTGAGTTTCAAGCAGCAGCCAGGATGTCCATGGGCGTTCCCACGGACACGTATACCCAGTTTGACCGTCTCGCCGACTACCTGAGGAAGCTGAACCCTCACACGATGGCCAACCTGCTGGACTTCATGCTGGGAACTTTGTCCGGCTACTACGAGGATGAATACGCCAGACAGCTGGAGGAGGTGCTCGCCACAGGCGGCTCCTCGTGGGCTGTAGGTATGCGCGGAGGTCGGAAGGGCCTCGTCGCCCGAATGCCTGCATCGGTTGTTGATGTTGTCGCCACCGTGACGAGCACCAGTGACAGGGCAGGGGCGAAGCTTTCCCAAGCGTGGGATAAGGCTTATGGGCCTGACGCGCAGCCAACCGACGCATATGTTGCTGCTGTTAGGGCAGTTGAGATTCTGATCTGTCCGCTGGTGTCGCCCAATAACGACCGGGCTACTCTCGGAACCGTCATACGTGACCTACGGAATCAGGGTGGTTCATGGTCCTTTGCCATGAAGCACGGGGACGGGGCAGACACGTCCACTGAGGTTGTGGGGATACTGCAGCTTCTCTGGAAGGGACAGAACGACCGCCACGGCAGCTACGACTATGCCGATGTGACGACCGAGGAGGCGCAGGCTGCCGTGCTTCTTGCCAGCACGATTGTTGGTTGGCTCGCTAAGGGAATGCTCCGACGAAAGCCGGGCCTGTAGCCATGGAGGCAATCAAGCGACACAAGGTGAATTATGGGAAGCCCGCATATTTCCCGGAGCTAAGCACAACTCCTCGCCGTTGCGTGGGGCCAGGCTACTACCTGAGTGAGCGGGAACGGCAGGCGCTCGATATGAACCTCGCGTTCTTGGTTAGGGATAGGCGCAACACCGCCGACCCCAATGCGGTTGCCGTAGTACGTGAAGACTTTCGGAAAGTCGGATACCTATCGGAAGCGCAGGCCCGAACGCTTGCGCCCATCTTGGACGGGCTAGAGTCCTTGCAGGTCTCCTGCCGTGTCGACGGATCGCGGTTGTGGCTCGACCTACCAGCTCCTGCAGAGTTAAGAAAGGCGCTGAAAAGGCGGGTCACTGCTTACAGTCTCGCATAGACGTAAATCGGGACTCGTGTCCTAATCGGATACGGTGACGTTCCGGCCGCTAACATGGGCCTCTAGGGTCTTATTTAGGGGGAATCATGGAGTTTGCAGAACGACTCACAGCGCTAGCTGCGAAGGTGCGCCAGCAACGCGCACAGATTGAGACAGAAGAGGCGACGAAGAACGCCTTCGTTATGCCGTTCATCTCTACCATTCTGGGATACGACGTATTCAACCCGCTTGAGGTTGTCCCTGAATTCACCGCTGATGTCGGCGTGAAGAAGGGTGAGAAAATTGATTACGCGATCATGCACGGAGGAACCGTGCAGATTTTGGTGGAGTGCAAGAAGTCGAAAGAACCTCTCAAGATTGAGCACGCCTCCCAGTTATACCGGTACTTCGCCGTCACAAATGCGCGCATTGCCATACTTACCAACGGCGAGGTGTATCAGTTCTTCACAGACCTTGACGCGCCGAATCGCATGGACGCAAAGCCGTTCCTTGTCCTAGACCTCAACGATGTCGATGAGACGCTGATCCCGGAGCTGATGAAGCTGTCCAAGGAAGTCTTTGACCTGGACTCCATAATCAGTGCCGCAGGCGAACTCAAATATATTGGCGCTATCAAGCGCGTTATTGCCTCGGAATTCAAGACGCCCGAGGACGACTGGATCAAGTTCTTGACTTCCAAGGTTTACGATGGTCCTTTTACGCAAAAGGTTCGCGAGCAGTTCACTGTGTTGGTTACGAAGGCTACCAAGCAGTTTCTGAATGACCAGGTAAACGAACGTCTCAAGACTGCACTGGGGGCACCGAACTATCCCATGGCTAGCGATCCGGAAATCGCTAGCGCGGTTACCAGTGAGTCAGCAGTGGAGAACGACCTGCTGGAAACTGGAATTGAAACGACTTTGGAAGAGCTTGAGGGCTACCACATCGTTCGGGCTATTGTTTGCGGTGACGTGAAGCCGGGACGAGTAGTTCAGCGGGACGCTAAGTCCTACTTCGCCGTACTGCTTGACGACAACAACCGTAAGCCGATTGCGAGGTTGCACTTCAACCGAGGGCAAAAATACCTTGGCGTGTTCGATGAGAACAAGAGCGAGACTAGGATTCCGATCAACAGCCTTGACGAGATTTACGATCACGCTGACGCGTTGCGGACGAGCGTGAGAAGTTACCTCACGACCAGCTGACTCTCTACATCCCTTGCAGGCTAAAGGCCCCCGAATATCCTCGGGGGCCTTTTTCGCGACTAAGGGCGCAAGTGCAGTGACGACGGCGCTTTGGGCGGGCGTTCTTGTGACAACATCACCTGCTACGTCAGCAAAAGCTAACCGCTGACAACTGGGTAGAACTCAGCCATGTCCTCAGGCGAACGCAATCTTGTTTGATTTGCTCCTATTGCATCGCCAGCAGAGAGCCTGAAGATTCTCGGGCGTTGACAGCCCACCCTTCGAGACTGGAACGATATGGTCGACTTCAAGAAGAAGATGGGGCTCCGCAATGACCGACACCGAGCAGTACCGGCAAGTGTGGCGGTCTCTCGTCTTGATGAACTGGCGCAGCTTCGCAGTCATGAGGGCTCGCTGTCCAGCTACGCTTTTGCTGAATTGGATCTTCTGCGAAAGGGTCTCGGCGAGTGCGTCAATCGTCGGCGTATTCAAGGTCACGGTAGTTTTCTGCGAGCTGTTCCCACCAGCGCTTACATATTCGAAGGCATACACGGGATATGGAACGCTGATGGGCGAGAGGTTGACCCCGACATGCGCCATGAACTCGTCCGCATAGTGCTTCAAAATGAACTCAGGCGGGTTAAAAGAGCCGGTGATGCTCGCTTCGCGTTGGCGCAGATTATCGACCGCACCTTCGAGGCGGGCGATTTCCTCGCCAAGTTGTTCTACGGCGGAGAGGTTTGCCTCGTCCGCCCTGATATTGAAGTACTTCATCAGATACTTGATCGGATCGGAGCTAGCGTTGCGGACAACTTGCAGTGAACAGTTATGGACATTCCGTGCTTGGTAGTCAGCTACGTTACGGTCCCGGCGGTAGCTGTGATTGCTCGTATTCTCGAACAACGCCAGGTGTGCTTGAGCGCCGGTGGTTGCCATGCCAAGCTGAAACGTTCCTCGGTTGCGAATCTCAGAGGTGTACGCAGCAATTTCATTGTGCTCATGGACGACCGAAGCGATGGCAGCTTTCCGAGCAAGAAAATCATCGCTCGCAAAGTACCGGTTCTTACGTATATTCCGAATCACTCCGGGCAAGATCACGCACGCCAGCGCAATCAACGCAAGTGGCAGGGCGTAATACCAATACGTAAAAATGAGCGATAGCACGAAAACTACGATTCCGGCAGCAATTAAATATGGCAACGGTGCCTCCCCCTCGAACTGATTCAGATATGAGAGTAGCCTCCGATGCTCTCTTGACCAGACTGTGACGCGAACTTCCGACATGCCGTGGTTTGCATTGTGTCTCAACGGAATCCGGCCTGCCGGACATCACAGACTCACTACTTCCCCGCACCGGGGAACGCACTCCATAGTGTTTGCGTTTGAGGATAGTCGGTCCGCCGATGTTCATAGACTCATCACGTGACTGCCTTCGCCCGGAGGCAAGTGCGCGCTGTGTAGGAAGATGTGCGTCCTTCCGGCACCGCGAAGTGTGGGGCCGTATAATGGTCCGCCCTGTTTGCTGAGATCTCCAGAGCGAACAAACGTGCGCCTACTTACTCCTCGTCCGCGTCCTCTTCGTCTAAGCCGCCTAGGGCGGCCTTCCGGTTCTCCTGGCCGCTCGCCGAATATGACACCGAGGACCCGTTTGGCCTCACCAATGTCACCCCAACCCCGTAATCCACAGCGAAATCTCGAAGTGTGTGAAGCAATCCGCCACCTACCTTTGGCGCGCCATCCGGCAGGTGGACCGTGACCTCGTTGTCCGTTTCTGTCCACTTGATGTTGCTGACCCTGAGTCGGGTTCGAATTACTTCCGCGGCACGGTGACCGACGCTTATCTCTTCTGAGCGGACTGATGCCTTAAGCATGTTCTGCAATCTAGCCATGTCCCGCTGAAGGGATCGAACTGTCGTTAGTACTTCGTCCAGAAGGTCCGATTCCTCGCGAGGTTTCTTAGGTGGTAGTTCGTCGTCGATCGGCGCGTTGGTGATGGCCCCCTCCATTTCGGCCCAATGGGCCGCAAACAACACCTCCAATGTCCCCTCACTCAACGGGTCGGCAAGTGCCTTGTTCAGAGAACGGACAAGGCTCAAGACCGCAGTCTTATCCGAGGCCGCCGAATTCTGAAACTGCTTCAACGGGCCCTTTACATCCGTATCGGAAAGCCCCACAAGAAGAGGCGCAACCCTGGAATCGCTGACCGACTTGCCCAAGGCTCCAGCCTCGAAGTTGATCCAAGGAGAATCTTGGTTAGCGCGGGTTACGACAACGATCCCGTAGCTGGAACCTTCGAGCTCTGCTGCGATCTTGTTGAGCCCCCGATCGCCCTTGTCAATGTCCTTGGAGGAAATAAACGGCTTGATTCTGTTGTCAAGAACCTTGGGTAGCCAAGTCCTTAAAGCAGCAGCGACGTGTTGCGATTGCTGACCGGACCAACTGATGAATACCTGCAATGTCCTGCCTCCCTGCGGGGGAACACTTCTTACAAACTCGACTCATGCTAACCCAGAATGAATGATATGAAGGGGATGCTGAGAACCACCCGGGCGAGGAACGAAGGCACTATGTGTGACTAATGGCGAGGCAAGCAGGGCTTATGGATTACCACGGGGCCTATGGTGAAGCGGGCTGTGTTTTACGATAGTGCAGGTCTGCCAGAAGTGGAACCAATACGACAATGTGCTGCACTCAGCCCTGCAGACGGCTATCTCGGCAGCAGTGCAGAACGTGGGAGCAGAGCGACGACTCCGACATTGACGACCCGGGAGCTGGGCGCATCAACAAACCCGATCGAGATTCGAAATCCTTGGAACGGCTGAGAACGTACCCCGCCAAGGAGGATGGCAAGCCAATTATTGAGGTGATCAAGAGCCTGAGTCCTCGCCCAGGACCAAAGGCCTTCTGTCGCGCCGGGGGCGCAGAGCATTGATAGGCGGAGGCCTAAAGCCATCGCCGCCTCCGCGTGGAGCGTGGAGGCACAGTTTTCCTCGCCACATAGAGGTCATTTTTTAGCAATCGGGCAGTCACATGGTCTTTTTTGATGGCGATCTCCAGCCGGTGATGTTCCGGATCGATGTCCGGCACCATTTCCATGATTTCCGGAAGGGCCAGTTCGAACCTGTCCAGTGCTTGACTGAAGTAATCAGCGGCTAGCTGTTCCCGGAACTCGCGGCCCATGCTCAATTTCAATTCGACTGGGCATCTTGCGATGTCCATTGACCACCTAATATCAATCGAGTTATCCCCGACCTTCGCCTTCCGGCGGGCCAGGAGTCTGGTTACGGCGCTCTTAGCAGCCTCCCAAGCCGACTTTCCAGCGGCCCCGGCCGCCCCTGCCATAACAAGCGGCCATAAGTCTCGAAGCCAAATCGAGATCTCAACCATTTCGCCCGCCGCCGCAATTAGTTGGTCCTCTTGAAAAATTGGCCCAGTAGTGAGTTCCACTGTTGCTGGCAGGCCACTGGATATGGCAGCAGTCTCAGCGGAGTTGAGGTGAAAGTCGTTACCTCCATGTTCGAGTACCTTTATGCGCACAGCGGCTTCGCTCATGTCGACATGATAGATGGCGTACATCCACAAAAGCAGTCCCCAACCCCGTGCTTTTGGAGGTAGCCCCGGGCTGCCAGAAGTCGTTACGAGTTCCGAACTGGAGGGTGACCCTACTAAATGAGTTGTGATTTGGGATAGACCGGCATTGCCAGGCATGTGCACCGTCCACGCGAATTCAGCACATGACGCAGTCACCAAGATCTGCACCCTGCCCCTGCTCGCGGGTGAGAACATCTCTTCAGCCTTTGTCGTCCCCACCGTCGCTTCCTGCATCGATCTCGTGGTCCATTGCAGCCGGCAGGCCAACGGCCGCAGGGAAGTAACCGAAATTCTCTCGCTGGGCCGACGCGTGGAGAACGGCATCATCGAGTCGTCTCCGGTCTTTGCGATGGTGGACGGTGCACTGCAGCCCCGGGCCAACTCGATGCCGGCCGCTGAAAAATTCAGCCGTGCAGGGTACGACGTCGCGGCGCTGCTGGATCCGCGATGACGGCGGCTTTGCTGGGGATCACCACGGGGACGGGCCTCTTCCTCATCTGGTGGTCCTTCTGGGAGACACCGCTCCAGGGGCCCAAGGAGCGGAAGGTCAGCCGCCTGGGTGACCTTCTCGCCTCCGCCGGCGTCGACAAGGTATCCCCGGGCAGCCTCGTCGGCACGTGCGCGGGGCTCGGTTTACTTGTGGCATTGGTGTTTTACGCGGGCAGCCGATCCTGGCCTATTGCCGGCTGCTTCGCGCTGTTTGCAGCGTGGCTCCCCATCAGCATCCTGCGCTGGAGGGCAAGAAAGCGAAGCGCATTGCTGCGCCAACTGTGGCCGGACGTCGTAGACCACCTCCGCTCGGCGATCCGTGCCGGCCTGCCGCTGCCGGAAGCCCTCATACAGCTGGGGGAGAAGGGACCTGAAGAGCTCCGGCACATGTTCCGGGAGTTCGGTGGGGACTACCGCGCCGGAGGGCAGTTCGATGCCTCCCTCAACAAGCTCAAACACCGGCTCGCGGACCCGGTTGCCGACCGTATTGTCGAAGCCCTCCGCCTGACCCGCGAAGTTGGCGGTTCAGACCTCGGGAAGTTGCTAGGAACGTTGGCTGAGTTCCTCCGCGAGAGCGCCCGCACCCGCAGCGAGCTCGAGGCCAGGCAGTCCTGGACCGTCAACGCGGCACGCCTTGCGGTGGCAGCACCATGGATCGTCCTGATCCTGATGGCAACAAGGCCGGAGGCCGTGCAGGCATACAACACCGCCGTGGGCGCTGCAGTCCTGCTCGGTGGCCTGGCAATTTCGCTGCTCTGCTACTCGATCATGCTGAGGATCGGGGCACTGCCCCGGGATGAGCGGGTGCTCAGATGATCGATACAGCTCCTGCCGCCGTCGTCTGCGGGCTTGTCCTGGGGACGGGTCTGTGGCTCGTCATCTTCAGGTCACCGCCTATGCGTGCGACCACCCTGACGGAACGCATCGAGCCGCAGTTGAAGTCCCAGAACCTGGAATCACGGCTCTTGGTCCCGGCGGAAGCCAACCCGACGCCTTTCGGCCCGCTCGGACGGATACTGCGTCCGGTGTTCCGGGACGGCATGGCGGCATTGGGAAGGCTGAACCCGTCGCCGGGGGCCACGACGCGACGACTGGCGCAGGCGGGGATCAACAAGACTTCCCTAGACTTCCGGGCGGAGCAGCTTTTGTGGGCGGCTGCCGGCTTTGTGGCTGCCCTTGGCATTACCGCGACGGGAGCCGCCGCCGGCAGGTTCAATCCACTGCTCGCCGTTGTCGCCATCCTGGGCAGTGCCGTGGGCGGCTTCATGCTGCGGGACTACTGGCTCGGTGTGCAGGTCAAACGGCGTGAATCGAGGATGATGGCGGAATTCCCGAGCCTCGCTGAACTGATGGCACTCGCGGTCAGCGCAGGGGAGAGTGCCACCGGAGCCCTGGACAGGGTTTGCCGCAGTGCCAAAGGAGAGCTCACCAAGGAGTTCGCGGACATTCTTGCCGAGACCCGGGCGGGCAAGCCTCTGGTGCAGGCACTGCAGGAATTTTCCGCACGTACGGACCTGGCGCCGCTGGTGAGGTTCGTGGACGGCATCATCGTCGCTGTCCAAAGAGGCACGCCGCTGGCAGATGTTCTGCGTGCCCAGGCCCAGGACGTGCGGGATACCGCAAAACGCGACCTGATGGAGGCCGCAGGCAAGAAAGAAATCGCCATGATGGTGCCGCTCGTTTTCGGCGTGCTCCCGCTGACGGTCGTGTTCGCCGTCTTCCCGGGCCTCGCGGCCATCAACTTGGGCCTGTGAACGAAGACACCCATGGCCGGCGCCGCAATGCAGAACAATCGAAGAACCGAACCAGGAATAGGACGGGAAATGAAAATGATGGGAATTCGCTGGGCATCCCTGCTCTTTGTTGTGAACACCGCCCTGGGCGCGGCCCTTCGCCCGGCAGCCCGTCGCGGCGGCGTCCGTAGTGAAAGCTGCGACCACAAGGAAAGGGGAGACGTGCCGGGCTGGGTCATGATCACCCTGATGTCGGCTGTGCTGGTGGCTGCGCTTCTGGCCCTTGCCGGACCGGCACTGGAGTCAATGTTCAACCAGGCGATGGATACGGTCGGAAGCTAGCCGGTGCCCAGGTCCTCCCACCCGCCAGGCCCGGTCCGCGGAGTCCGCCGTCCGGCGGGGACGCGGGAGCAGGGCTCAGCAGTAGTGGATTTTGTCCTGGTGGGAGGACTCCTCACAATGTTCTTCCTGGCCATCATCCAGCTGACGTTGATCCTGCACGTCCGCAACACGTTGATCGATGCCGCGGCATCAGGGGCCAGGTACGGCACCCTCGCGGACCGGGGAGCGGCCGATGCTGAGGAGCGGACCCGCAGCCTGATCGGCTCGGCCTTGACTGCCGGATTTGCCGAACAGGTGAGTACCAGCGAGGTGACTGTCCAAGGCCTCCGCAGCCTGGAAGTGACGGTGCGGGCGCCGATGCCGGTCATCGGGCTCATTGGCCCCCGCGGGATGCTGGAGGTGAAGGGACATGCCGCAGTGCAGCCATAGGCTGGGGGCACGACTCCTCAAACGCAGGATGGTCCAGGCTCTGTGCCTGCGACCGCCATCAACAGCTCAAGGACAGGAAGGCAGGGGAGGGCGCGAGCGGGGGAGCGCCGTTGTCGAGTTCACCTTCCTTGGACTCCTCCTCATGGTGCCGCTGGTGTACTTCGTCATTACCGTGGGTCAAATCCAAGGCGGCTCGTTTGCCGTCGTGGGCGCAGCGGACCAGGCAGCCAAGGTCTACGTTGCCCAGCCTGACGAACCGACGGCGCAGGCGGCCGCAGAACAAGCGGTGTCCATCGCCCTGGCCGACTTCGGGCACCAGCCGGACGAGGCAAGCATCTCCACGACATGCGACCCCGCCGACTGCCAGGCTCCGGGCACCGCCGTGACCATTACGGTGAGCCTGTCGGTGCCCCTGCCGTTTGTGCCCTTCAACAGTGGCTTCCGGCTGGCCGCAAGCGAGGTTGAAGCCTCCGCAACACAACTGGTGGGCAGATTCAGATGACCGCCAGGGCAAACAACGAGGACGGCCAGATGACGGTCATGATCCTCGGGTACGTGACCTTGGCTCTGCTGGTCGCCAGCGTGGTCATTGGCATTTCCTCTGTGTACCTCGAACATAAGCGGCTGCTTTCCCTTGCGGATGGCGCCTCCCTTGCGGCAGCAGACAGCTATACCCTCGGGGACGTTGACACACAGGGCGGCAGTCCTTCAGCAACACTGAACCCGGCCCGGGTCAGGAACGTCGCCGCGGACTTCGTCTCAAGGAGCCCGGCTGCCCAACGCTTCAGCGGACTCGCCGTCGCGGGGTCAACGGGCAGCCCCGACGGCTCCACCGCCGTCGTTGTGCTGACAGCTGCTGTCCATCCTCCGGTGGTTAACTTCCTGGTGCCGGACGGCATAAGGATCGAAGCGACGTCGACGGCGCGTTCGCGCCTGACGCGCTGACCGGACAGAGAGGGACCGGCAGCGGCCGAGGTGGCGCAAGGCAGAAAAAGGCCGTGCATGCCGAAGCTTGTGCCGGATAGCGTAGGCTTAAACAACCATGGCCAATATTGATTTTTCCGCTGAAATCCGCGCCCTTCGCGCCACCTACGACTCCATTGAGCGGGTCTCCGATGTAGACGCGCTCAAGGAAGACATCGCCGAACTGAGCGAGCGGGCAGGCGAGCCGGACCTGTGGGACGACCCCTCAGCGGCGCAGAAAATCACCTCAAAACTTTCGCACAAGCAGTCCGAACTTGAGCGCCTCAACAAGCTCGCCTCACGGATCGATGACCTCGAAGTCCTGGTGGAGCTGGGCCAGGACGAGGACGACGCCGATTCCATGGGAGAGGCGGCCGCAGAACTCGAGTCCATCAAAAAGGCCCTGAAGGAACTCGAAGTGGTCACCCTGCTCTCCGGAGAGTACGACGAGCGCGAAGCTGTCGTCTCCATCCGTGCAGGGGCCGGCGGCGTGGACGCTGCAGACTTTGCGGAGATGCTGATGCGGATGTATCTCCGGTGGGCGGAGCGCCACGGCTACCCCACCACGGTCATGGACACCTCCTACGCCGAAGAAGCCGGCCTGAAGTCAGCAACTTTCGAGGTAAAGGCGCCCTACGCCTTCGGCACCCTCAGCGTCGAGGCGGGCACCCACCGGCTCGTCAGGATCAGCCCCTTCGACAACCAGGGAAGGCGCCAGACGTCCTTCGCCGCAGTGGAGGTCATCCCGCTGATCGAGCAGACCGACTCCATCGAAATCCCGGACAACGAGATCCGCGTCGATGTCTTCCGCTCATCAGGCCCCGGCGGCCAGTCGGTCAACACCACCGACTCTGCCGTCCGCCTCACCCACATCCCCACCGGCACCGTCGTCTCCATGCAGAACGAGAAATCGCAGTTGCAGAACCGCGCCGCTGCCATGCGGGTGCTGCAGTCCAGGCTCCTGCTGCTCAAGAAGGAGCAGGAGGACGCCGAGAAAAAGGCACTGGCCGGCGACGTCAAGGCCTCGTGGGGGGACCAGATGCGGTCCTACGTCCTCAACCCGTACCAGATGGTGAAGGACCTTCGGACAGAGCATGAGGTCGGCAACACCTCCGCCGTATTCGACGGAGAAATTGACGACTTCATCGACGCAGGCATCCGGTGGCGCACGGATAACCGCAACGCCGAAAAATAGGCCCCACAGCGGGGCCAGGCCTGCGGATCCGGCGACACGCCCCCTGAAACCAGTGTGATACGCGGGAACTCCTGCGTATAGTCGAGGGGCCGGGGCCCTACTTCCCCCACACGAAACCCGCGCACCGGCTGCAGAACTGGGCTGCATCAGAATCAGCCATGCCCTGCAGGGTACTTAGGGCCATGATCCGATTCGAAAATGTCACCAAGGTCTACGACCAGAAAGCCCGGCCTGCGCTGGACTCTGTCAACCTTGAGATTGACCGCGGCGAATTCGCCTTCCTGGTGGGCGCATCCGGCTCCGGCAAATCCACCTTCCTCAGGCTTGTCCTCAAGGAAGACCGGGCCACGTCAGGTGCCGTATATGTTGCCGGCCAAAACGTCGCCAAAATTTCCAGCTGGCGCGTGCCCAGGCTCCGCCGCGGAATAGGCGTCGTCTTCCAGGACTTCCGGCTCCTGCCCCAGAAGAACGTCTTCGCAAACGTCGCATTCGCCATGCAGGTCATCGGCAAGAGCCGCAGCGTCATCCGCGATACCGTCCCCGAGGTCCTGAAAACTGTGGGCCTCGAGGGCAAGGAACACCGCATGCCGCACGAACTCTCCGGCGGTGAGCAGCAGCGCGTGGCAATTGCCCGCGCCGTCGTCAACCGTCCAGGGATCCTGCTCGCCGACGAGCCCACCGGAAACCTCGACCCCACCACCTCGATGGGCATCATGGGCGTCCTGGACAAGATCAACCAAAACGGAACCACCGTCGTCATGGCAACCCACGACGACGACATCGTCAATGAAATGCGGAAACGCGTGGTGGAACTCAAGAATGGCGTCGTCATCCGTGACGAGGCCAGGGCGCTCTACACCTCGATGATTCCGGTTGTAGGCCAGTCGCGCAGGCTCAAGGACGCCAGCGGGCGGGACGCCACCGAAACCGGGCTTCCCGGCGAAGGCGAGGGGCAGCGATGAGGCTCGCTTTTATCCTCGGTGAGATTGGAAGCGGGCTCCGCCGCAACCTGTCCATGGTGGTCTCGGTCATCCTGGTCACGTTCGTCTCGCTCACCTTCGTGGGTGCAGCCGGCATGCTGCAGATGCAGATCAACCAGATGAAGGGCTACTGGTACGACAAAGTCCAGGTGGCCATCTTCCTATGCAGTGAAGGCTCGACGGCGGCAGGTTGCGCCAGCGGGCCGGTCACCGCCGAACAGCAGGCCAGCCTCAACTCACTGCTGGAGTCTCCCGCCGTGGCGCAGTACGTCAACGACTTCCAGTTCGAGTCCAAGGAGGAGGCATACAACCACTTCAAGGACCAGTTCTCCAATTCGCCCATCGTGGACTCGGTGACCCCCGACCAGCTGCCGGCGTCCTTCCGGATCAACATGAAGGATCCGGAAAAGTACCAGATCATCAGTGAGACCTTTTCCTCCCAGCCCGGGGTTGAGACGGTCATCGACCAGCGCCAGCTGCTTGAGCGCCTGTTCTCGGTGATGAACGGCGCCTCCCTGGTGGCAGTCAGCATCGCCGGCGTCATGATCGTCTGTGCAATCCTGCTGATCGCCACAACTATCAGGCTCTCTGCCTTCAGCCGCCGCCGCGAAACGGGAATCATGAGGCTGGTGGGTGCGTCCAAGACAGTGATCCAGCTGCCGTTTATCCTCGAGGGCGTCATCGCCGCGGTGATCGGTGCCGCCCTCGCGTCGGCAACGCTTTGGGCCGTGGCGCACTTCTTCCTCGGCGAATTCATGTCCCAGCAGTATCCGGACACTGCCTTCATATCCTCCGGCCAGACGCTGATCCTGGTTCCCGCACTGCTAATCCTTGGTGCATCCTTGGCTGGAATTTCGTCTCTCTTGACCTTGCGCAGATACCTTCGCGTCTAGGTATGCAAACCAAACAAGGAATGCCCATGAATGCACCGGACAAAAACACTCCCCGCACCCGGCGAAACGGCGCGCGCAGTGCGGCGCCACGCACCAGCGTCCTCAGTGGCGTGCTGGCTGTTGTCCTCGCCGCCGGTCTGGCATCCTCCAGCCCGGCGGCCTTCGCGGACGAGCTCGAAGACCGGCAGAAGGCGCTTGAGGCCGAGGCCTCACGGGTCCAGCAGTCCCTGGAATTCGTCGATTCGCGCATCGCCAAGGCGGCCGGCGACCTGGTGATCTACCAGGGCCAACTTCCCGGCGCACAGCAGGCGCTCCTTGAAGCGCAGGGCCGCGTGGCCGGCGCCGTCAAGGAGGTCGAGGCGCTCTCCGCCCGCGTGGACATGGCACAGCAGAACAAAGCCAAAATCACGCAGCAGCTCGAGTCTGACAAGCAGAAGATCGCCGATACCAAGAAGCTGATCGGCCAGATTGCCACGCAGGCCTACAAGTCCGGCGGCGTCCCCTCCAACCTGTCCCTCTTCTTTGGGTCCAACAACGGCGGCAGCCTGACCGAAACGATGGACCTGGCGGACCAGGCCATGCGGAGCCAGAACGCTGCCATGGACAAGCTGTCGCAGCAGAGCGCCACCAACGTGAACTCTGAAGCGCGCCTCCAGGCGGTCGAGGCAGAGATCAAGGACCTGAAAGCCAAGGCGGATGCAGCCTTGGAGCGGGAAAAAGCCGCCCGCGATGAAGCGGCCGCCAAGAAGCAACAGGTGGACAAGCTGATCGCGGACACCACCCGCCTGGACGCGGAGCTGCAGGCTGCCAAGCCTGGCATCCAGTCCCAGCTGGCCGGCGTCCAGGCGAGCCAGAATGCGGTGGCAGCCGAGATCCAGGAGCGCGACCGCAGGCTGCGGGAAGCCTGGGAAGCAGAGCAGCGCAGGAAGGCTGAAGCAGCGGCGGCGGCCGCGGCGGCAGCTGCCGCAGCCGAGGCGGCGGCGAGGAACCAGCCGCCGCCGCCAGCGCCCCCGGCACAGTCGTTCATGCCGCCGGTCGGGTCGCCGTCGGCATTTGGCCTCCGGCATCCTTTTGACGGCAGCGTTCCCATCACGTCCGGTTTCGGATGGCGGGCCACCCCTCCGGGAACCATCGACTTCTACGGCCAGGGCGGGTACATGCACACCGGGCTGGACTTTGGCGCGGCGTGTGGCACACCCGTCTATGCGGCGGCAGCAGGGGAAGTCTTCAGCTCCGGCTGGAACTCTGGTGACGGAGGCGGCTGGCGGGTGAAGATCTCCCACGGCCTCATCGAGGGCAATACCCTGAACACCATCTACTACCACAACGCCAGCATCGTGGTCTCCAACGGCCAGCGGGTATCGCAGGGACAGCTGATCGCCTACTCCGGCAACACGGGCAACTCCACCGGCTGCCACGCCCACTTTGAAACCTGGCTGAACGGCAGCCCGGTGGACCCGATGAGGCTGCTGTAGCACCGTCTGCACCCTGCCGTACACTGGTATGACTCCGCGCCGGTTGGCCCGGGGGACAACCGAACTGACCTGAGGAGCTTTCCCTTGCCTAAAGAAAGTGGCCGTAAAGTGGTGGCCACCAACCGCAAGGCCCGGCACGACTACCACGTGCTGGATACCTACGAGGCTGGAATCGCGCTTATGGGCACCGAAGTGAAATCCCTGCGCGAGGGCCACGCCTCCATGGTGGACGGCTTCTGCACCTTCTACAACGACGAACTGTGGATGGAAGCCATTCACATCCCTGAATACAACCAGGGAAGCTGGACCAACCACGCGGCCCGCCGGCGCCGGAAGCTCCTGCTCCACCGTGAGGAACTCATCAAGATCTCCCACAAGGTGCGCGAGTCGGGCTACACCATCGTCCCGCTGCAGCTCTACTTTGTGGACGGCCGCGCCAAGGTGGAAATCGGTGTGGCCCGCGGCAAGCGCGAGTACGACAAGCGGCAGACCCTGCGCGAGCAGCAGGACAACCGCGAGGCGCAGCGTGAGATGCGGGAACGCAACCGGCGCCGCTAGGAATGATTTGGCCCGGGCGTGCGTTATGATGAATAGTCCGGTGGGCCAGCCTGCCGGTTTGATAAAAGAATATGGGGATGATCGGTTTCGACGATGTTAGTCGCGACAGGTGAAGCGGGCCGAGGATGCAGAATTATCTCGTAAACGCTGTCTGCAAACCAATAAGTGCCGAATCTAAGCGCACTGACTTCGCTCTTGCTGCCTAAGCAGTAAGACAGTCCGTCAGCCCGAGGTTGCTATCGCCCCGGATCCTGGCGTCATTTAGATAGCCACTGCTGTCCACCTCCGTCATCGGGGTGAACGGGACTCTTAGATGACTGGGCCCGGATCAGCCAGCTGTTTGCAGCATGGCTGGGGCCGAGAAAATCCGACGCAAACTGCGCCCGGAGAAGCCCTGACAACACGACATCGGACGGGGGTTCAATTCCCCCCATCTCCACATTTTGAAAATGCCGCAAGGCAGACTGAAAGACCCGGACATTGCGTCCGGGTCTTTCGGTGTTTAAGCGCGGCTTGCCTGTTCACCGACGGCGTAGCGGGGCCTGGGACTAGCGGCCGGCATCCATGGGTTGTCCTCTATAAGATCCGGCGTCGCGGCCCAGGCCGGGCCGGAAGTGGCCGGAACCAGCGGCGGAGCAGCCAGGAGGTGCCCCATGAACCAGATGCGTGAGCCCAGTCCCGAAGAGTACGACGACGGCGCGCTGGACTCCTATTCGGAGACGGTCATGCGGGTGGCTGAGACCGTTACGCCGCACGTCGCGGCCATAGAAATGACCAGCACCCGCCGGAACGGCAGGTTCCGCGTGGGGGCAGGTTCTGCGGTCCTCTTTACCGAGGACGGCTACCTGCTGACCAATTCCCACGTGGTGGCCGGTGCCAACAAGGGTCACGCCGCATGTGCCGACGGCAGCCGGACCGATCTCGAGCTCGTGGGCGTGGATCCGTTATCGGATCTCGCTGTGGTCCGCGGCAAGGCACCAAGGGTGGCCCCCGCCCGCTTCGGCGACGCCGAGACCTTGCGTGTGGGACAACTGGTGATCGCAGTCGGGAATCCGCTCGGGCTGGCGGGGTCGGTCACGGCGGGAGTCGTCAGCGGCCTGGGCCGTTCCATCCCGGTCTGGGCCGGTGGCAACCGGAGGGTGATCGAGGACGTCATCCAGACCGACGCCGCCCTCAACCCAGGCAGCTCCGGAGGCGCGCTGGCGGACGCGCATGGCAGGATCGTGGGCATCAACACTGCCGTGGCAGGCGCCGGACTGGGACTCGCCGTTCCCATCAACACGACAACACGGCGCATCATCGCGGCCCTGCTGAACGATGGGCGGGTCAGGAGGGCATACCTGGGTGTGCTCAGCACGCCGATCAGGCTGAACGCCAGCGCAGTGATCAGGACGGGCCAGCGGGACGGGCTCAGGGTGGTGGAGGTCCTGGCCGGATCACCCGCAAACCGCGCGGGCCTGGAAGCCGGTGACATCATCCTCACAGCCGGAAGCCGCGCCGTCAGCACCGCCGAGAGCCTGCAGAAGCTGCTGTTCGCCGATGCGATCGGACAGCCACTGCCGATCAGGGTGCTGCGGCACGGCAGGGGAGAAGACCTCGTCGCCGTGCCCGAAGAAATGCAGGCAGACGGGCAGTAGGCCTACCGGCGCTTCTTCAAATGCGCCACGGGGTCCTGGGCAGCCTCAGGGTGCTTGGTTTTCTTCTCGGCGCGTTTTTCCTTGATGGTCTTGACCGGCTTCTTTGCGAGGTTCTGGTGCGGTGTTTTGTCCGGCATGGCGTGCTCCTTACAGCAGGGGACGGGCTGCGTCCCTCTTCGTAAGTTACGCCTATTCAGTCCCGAATGTAATGGCCTGGAATGGCATGGAATCAGTCCGGAACGGGGACGTCTGCGATGCCCACAAAACGTGTCCCAACGCCGTCAAATTCGCTCCGGACGAACCCCGTGCGGACCGCCGGCACCTCGTCCGGCCGGTGGTGGCCGCAGATCACGTAGGTGAAGTCGGGCCACCACTTCTTGGGGCGGGCCGCCTCCTCGTAGCCGCAGACCGCGCATTCGAGGTGGACCCAGACCGGGCGCTTGCCCGTGCGGTTGGCACGGGACTGGACCAGCCAGGGCGGAGGGTTGTCCAGGATCTCGCCCAGCTGGGCCTCGGTCAGCCATTTTGGAAGGCCGTGGCGCTGTGCCATCTCCATCGGTACGTCAAGGGCAATGGCCGCGTCGCGTCTGCTAATCATCACCATCCACGATACGGGAGCCCACCAAATCAAGGCCCCCGGGGCCGCGCCTTCTATACCGCAGACACCAGGGCGATCCCCGCCGCGGCCGCAGCCAGGCCCAGGACCAGGTTGGCGGCAACGTTCACCGCAGCCGACCCGAGGCGTTCCTCGCTCAGCAGCCGCACCGTGGCCGTGGTCCAGGAACTGAAGGTGGTGAGCCCGCCGGCCAGGCCTGTCGCCAGCGCCGCCTGCCACTCCGCACCCAGTCCCAGTCCCACAGTGAGACCGTGCGCAGTGCCGATTATGAAGCACCCCGCCACGTTCACCAGCAATGTGGCCCAGGGCCAGTGCAGCCTCACGGGGGTCCCGGCCCCATGGTTGCCGGCACGCACAGTCTGCCGGGAGCTGTGATGGGCGAACCAGCTGTCAATGCCGAAGCGGACGAGGGCGCCTGCCACCCCGAAAATCCCCACCAGGGCCGCGGCGGTCACTGACGGCTCCCGGTCGGGCGGCCAACAAGCTTTCCGGTCCGCCATCCGAGGCCCGCCGCAGCCAGCCCCAGCACCACGGACAGGCCGAGGTACGCAGTCCACACTCCGTGCTCCCCCTCCCGCACCAGCTGGTCCAGGGAAAAGACCACGGCGGAGAACGTGGTGAAGGATCCCAGGAGACCTGGCCCCAGCCCAGCCCGCAACCAGAAGGGCGTGCGCGGGCGGGCCATCCAGACGGTGGTCAGGGCGGCCAGGATAAAGCTGCCCGCCACATTGATGCTAAGGGTGGTCCAGGGAATGGATCCTGGGAGTTCCGGAAAGACCAGCCCCAGGACGTACCGGAGTTCTGTCCCCGCCAGGCCCCCTGCGGCAACGGCCAGCCAGGCGCCTGCCCTGGGCATCCACGATGTCTTCGGCCCGCTCATGCCCCGGGCAAGGTTACGGGAGATTCGGCGTCCCCCAGAAGGCAGCCCGGATGGGGTCGGTCGCTGTGCACCCACAGCGCCGACGTGATCTCATCGGCGAGGTCGTAGTCGCGCGTACGGCCTGAGTCCCGGACACGCACCACCAGGGCGCCTCCGAACGGCCTGCGGCCCACCACCTCCACTTCGGCGTCGAGGTCTATCTCCTCGGCCGCAAGGTAGCGGAGCAGGTCCGGATTGTCGTCGCTGATCCTGGTGATGCGGCCCGTGTGGCCCTGGTCCAGCTCTCCCATGAGGTGCGCGCGGGGCATAAAGACCTGGCCGTCCGCCGTAGGAATCGGATCGCCGTGCGGATCCCGCTGCGGGTTGCCCAGTTTCGCCGCCACGCGTTCTATGAACGTGTCCGAGACGGCGTGCTCCAGAAGTTCGGCTTCGTCGTGGACCTCGTCCCAGCTGTACCCCAGCTGCTGGACGAGGTAGGTCTCGATCAGTCGGTGGCGCCGCACCATGGCGAGGGCAAGCTGCAGGCCGGAGTCCGTGAGCCTGATGGCACTGTACGGTTTGTGGTCCACCAGGCCTTGGTCCTTCAGCTTCCGGACCATCTCTGAAACGGAGGAATTGGCCACCCCCAGGCGTTGTGCCAGCTGGGAGGAGGTGATGGGTTTGTCCTGCCACTCAGTGAAGGAGTAGATGACCTTGACGTAGTCCTCTATGGAGGAGGAGGGAGCGCTGGTCTTCACAGGATCCACCCTACCGGCTGCCCCTGGCCGCACGTGGACTGGCGGGCGCTCATGCCCGGACCGCCCGCCAGGCGAGCGTCAGGTATGGAAGTTCCAGTTCCTCGTCCGGTCCGTGGCCCAGGTGCTCGTGAAGGTACCAGTCCAAATTGGCCAGGACTTTTGCCCGGGTGGCCTCTCCGGCGCGGAGGTAATAGCTCCGCGATTTTGTCAGTTCCATCAGGTCTCCGGTGGTCACGGAGTCCTGCCAGTGCGTGAGGTGGTCCTCCAGCGCACCGAACTCGGGCCCTATGAGCGGGCGGTGGCCGGGTTTGTAGACGTCCCCGGCATGCATGATCCTGGAGAGCCGGTGGACCCAGGGGACGGATGTGTCCAGCTGGTTCCAGACGAGTCCCAGCGTTCCGTGGGGACGGAGGACGCGGGCCAGTTCCGTACTGGCCCTCAGGGCATCGCACCAGTGCCAGGCCTGCGCCACGGTGACGACGTCGAAAGCCGCGTCGGGCAGGCCGGTCGCCTCTGCAATTCCAAGGACAGCCGTGGCGGCGGGGACGTGCTCAGCCAGCTGCGCGAGCATGTCCGCTGACGGGTCCACGGCCGCGACGGAGAGTCCCAGGTCCAGCAGCAGTTCAGTGAACTTCCCGGTGCCGGCGCCCACGTCGAGCGCATCGCGTGCTCCCGAAGGCACCAGCCAGCGCGCTGATTCGGCAGGGTAGCCGGGCCGCACCTGCTGGTAGTGCCTGCCGCCGTCCTGGAAGCTCTGGCCGAGCTCCCGGCGCCGGCCGTGATCCAGCCGTGGGCCACCCCGTGCCACGCGCGGCCTCCTTCATCCGGTTCCTTTGGTGTCCTCCGAATTTACCGCATCAGCCGCAACGGCAGGGCGCCGGCCGGCAGGCCAGCCGCAGGTCAGTCGTCGATGCAGGGCGCGGCGCCGGCCGTTCCCGGGGTGTTGGGCGCCCAGTGGGGGTACGTGCGGTTGTCATTGGCGGGAACCCAGCGGCCGGCGTCCACCACATAGTCCCAGCCAAGTCCCTTGGTCCGAAGGTCCCGGATGCCTGCCAGCAGACGTTCGGCATCCTCCAGCCTTGAGCCGACGCCGAAGCTGGCCCGCAGGGAACCGGAGGGAAGGCCCAGCCGCTTCAGCAGCGGGTGCGCGCAGAAGCGGCCGTCGCGCAGGCCCACTCCATGTTCTGCCGAGAGGTAGGCGGCCACCAGGCCGGCGTCGTAGCCTTCCACGGAGAAGTTGACCACGCCGATGGTGTCGGTGTCCGGGTTGGTGTCCTTGAAGATCTGGTGGACGGTGACGCCGTCGATCTCCTGCAGGCCTTCCACCAGGAAGGAGCGGATGGCTGCTTCATGGGCATGCCAGCGGTCCTGGTCCAGTTCCGCGATGACCTGCGTGGCGCGGGCCAGGGTCGCCGCACCCAGCACGTTCGGCGATCCGCCCTCGTGGCGGGCCGGCCCGGTTGCCCAGCTGACGCCGTCGAGCCTGGCTTCCTTGACGGCGCCGCCGCCCGCAAGGTGCGGTGTTCCGGCGTCGAGCCAGTCCGGCCGGCCCACCAGCACGCCGGCACCAAAAGGTGCGTAGAGCTTGTGGCCCGAGAAGGCGAGGTAGTCGACGTCGTCCGCAGTGATGTCGACCCGCCGGTGCGGCGCCAGCTGGGCCGCGTCCACTGCGATCCGTGCGCCGTGCTCGTGCGCCAGCGCGGCGAGGGCGCGGATGGGAAGGATTTCGCCCGTGACGTTGGAAGCCCCGGTCACGGCGAGCAGGCTGACGCCGCCCTGCTGCAGTTCCGCGCGGACCGCGTCAATGGTAGCCGCAATGGTGTCCTCTGCCACGATGCTGCGGTGGGGGACACCCTGCCACGGAAGGAGGTTGGCGTGGTGCTCAATGTCGAGGTACAGGACGTCGCCGTCGGGCCGCCCGTCGGTGACGGGCAGGCAGCCCGCCAGCAGGTTGAGGGAGTCAGTGGTGTTCCGGGTAAAAATCACCGAATCGTCCGGGCGCCCGCCTACGAAGTCGCGGACGATGGCGCGGGCATTCTCATAGACCGAGGTGCTGATCTGGGAGGCATAGCCCGCACCGCGGTGGACGCTGGCGTAGAAGGGCAGGATCTCGTTGAGGTAAGCCGACACCACGGAGAGGGCGGGGGCGGATGCGCCATAGTCCAGGTTGGCGTACCGGGCGTGGCCGCCATGGATCAGCGGGGCCTGGATCTCGGCGCCGCTGACTGCTGCGAGCGGACGGCCGGCGGCGGCGCGGCGCTGGTCGGAAAACGCCGGCGATCCCGGCAGGGCGGCTGCCTGACGCTGGACGGTGGCTTGGGGCGAGACTGCTTCGGGGGAGACGGTGGCAGTTGTCACAGAGACCTCACTTCAGAACAGGACTCCGTGCAGGAATCCGCGCTTGCCGCATCCCTTCCGGACCGGCCTGGTCGTCACCCGGGGCACCCCACCGCGAATGGAGGGTTGCCGGCCAGCAAACCGGGGTTTTGCGCTGGCACTCGTGACCTGGTTAAGAGCGTAGAACATGCGCAGTGAAGGTTAAAAGCCCGCGGAAATGTTAAGGGGTTTGTTACGCGCGGTTGAAAAGGCCCGCCTGCGCCGAAGATCACGACGGCGGACGCCTCCTTTCGGGGGTGCCCGCCGTCGAATATTCGTGCTGCCGGGACTAAAGGAGGTCGTCCAGGTTCGGGTTCAGCCGGCGCAGCACCTCGGAGTGCAGGATGGAATTCGTGGCCAGGGCGTTGCCGCCGAACGGACCGTCCTCGCCCTCCAGCGAGGTGAAGCGGCCACCCGCCTCCACCACGATGGGCACCAGTGCGGCCATGTCGTAGAGGTTAAGTTCAGGCTCGCAGGCGATGTCCACCGAACCTTCGGCCACCATGCAGTAGGACCAGAAGTCACCGAACGCCCGGGTCCGCCACACGTCCTCGGTAAGGCCCAGGAATTCATTGAGGTTTCCGCGCTCCTTCCAGCCGCCAAGGCTCGAATAGGAAAGGGAAGCATCGGACAGATTGGACACATTGGATACCCGGAGGCGGGTGGCAGCGGCAAGTGAACGCCCCATGTAGGCTCCCATGCCCTTGGCGGCCCACCAGCGCTTGCCCAGGGCGGGAGCGCTGACCACGCCCACCACCGGCTCGCCCTCATCCACCAGCGCGATCAGGGTGGCCCAGACCGGAACGCCCCGGACGAAGTTCTTGGTGCCGTCAATGGGGTCGATAATCCACCGCCGCGAGCCGTGGCCTGTGCTGCCAAACTCCTCGCCGAGTACGGCATCGCGTGGACGGGAGCGGGAGAGCTGGCCGCGGATGGCTTCCTCGGCTGCCTTGTCCGCATCGGTGACGGGCGTCAGGTCCGGCTTGGTCTCAATGTGGAGGTCCTGGGCCTTGAAGCGGCTCATGGTCTGGTCATCCACGGAATCGGCCAGGACGTGGGCCAGGCGCAGGTCATCGTTGTAGCTCGAAGCGGGTTGGATCATGGTTCCAAACTACCGTCTGCGCGCCGTTCTGCCGGGAAGCGGGCCCGTCAGGTCACGCTGCCCAGTTCCTTTGCCTCCTGGGCTTCCATTCGCGGGTCCGTGCCGAGGAGGCGCCGCAGGGAGCCCAGCCGTGCTGCTCCGGTGGGGCCGGCATGTCCCCCGCCCACCCATGCGTCCAGCCCGCAGTTCACGGCGGTGGCGGTGTGCTTGCACCCGCGCTCACAGTCGTCAATGCCGGGGGAGAGGTCCGGGAAGGAGCGGAGGATGCGGTCCGGGTCCACGTGCGCCAGGCCGAACGAGCGGATGCCGGGGGTGTCGATGATCCAGCTTCCGGACGGCGCATCCGCCAGCTTCAGGGCAAGGGCCGACGACGACGTGTGCCGGCCGCGGCCCGTGACGGCGTTCACTCCGCCGGTGGCCCGTTCCGCGCCGGTCAGCGCATTGACCATCGTGGACTTTCCAACGCCTGAGTGCCCCAGCATCACGGTGACCTTGCCGTCCAGGTGGCCCCGCATCTCGGCGACGGCCGAGCTGTCCAGCCGTGCGGACAGGCCGTCGTCGGAACGGGCGTCAATGCCCGAGGCGGCGGAATCGGCTGTCCGGCTGATGATCACGGGAAAGTCCAGGTGGGTGTAGTTGGACAGCAGTTCCGCGGGATCCTTGACGTCCGCCTTGGTGACCAGCAGGATCGGCTCGATGCCGGCGTCATAGGCGGCCACCAGGGCACGGTCGATGAAGCCGGTCCGCGGCTCGGGGTTGGCGGCTGCCACCACGATCACCAGCTGGTCGGCGTTGGCCACCACTGCCCGTTCCACGGGATCCGTGTCGTCGGCGCTGCGCCGCAGGAGGGTCTTGCGGTCCTGGATCTTCACCAGCCGGGCCAGGGTGTCCGGCTCCCCGGAGACGTCCCCGACCAGCGAGACAAAGTCTCCTGCGACCACCGGGTTCCGGCGGAGTTCCCTGGCCCGGGCGGCAATGACTACCCTCTCGTTCCCCGAGTCCTCCCCCACAACTGCGGTGTACCGGCCCCGGTCAACGGTGATGATGCGCCCCGTGACGGCATCATCGTGGCTGGGCCTGTCCTTCGTGCGGGGCCGGGAGCCCTTCTTGCTGGGACGGATCCGGACGTCCGATTCATCCCAGGAATCAGTCCTCCGCGCCACCGCTGGAACCTTCCGACGCCGTTTCGGCGGGGCCATTCTGCGCCAGCATGTCTGCCCACAGCCGGGGGAAATCCGGCATGGTCTTGGAGGTAGTGCCGATGTCCTCCACCTGGACGCCCTCCACGGCGAGGCCAAGGATGGCGCCCGCAGTGGCCATGCGGTGGTCCGCATAGCTGTGGACGACACCGGCGTGCAGCTGTGCGGGGCGGATCACCAGGCCGTCGCTGGTTTCCTCTGCGTCACCGCCAAGGCGGTTGATCTCGGCGACGAGGGCGGCGAGCCGGTCCGTCTCGTGGCCCCGCAGGTGCGCGATGCCGGAGAGCCGGGAGGGGCCGGTGGCCAACGCACACAGGGCGGCCACGGTGGGAGCGAGTTCGCTGGTGTCGGCGAAGTCTCCGCCCTTGATGTGGGGTCCGCCCGTGACCGTGAGGACGCCCTCGTCCAGCGTTACCTCCGCACCCATCGTGGCCAGGATGCTGCGCCAGAGGTCACCGACCTGCTGCGTTTCGTCCGGCCAGCCGGGGATCCGCACCGTTCCGCGGGAGGCCAGCGCGGCGGCGAGGAAGGGGCCGGCGTTGGACAGGTCCTGCTCGATCCGCTGGTCGAAGGCGCGGATGGGGCCGGGGCTGACCACCCAGTGGTTGGGCACCGAGTCATCAACCGCAACCCCGGCGCCGCGAAGGACCGCCACGGTCATGTTGATGTGGTCGAGGCTCGGCACCGGCTTGCCCACGTGCTCGAGGTGCAGGCCCTCGGTAAACCTTGCGCCCACCAGGAGCAGCGCCGAAACGAACTGGGACGACGCGCTGGCATCGATGACCAGGTGGCCGCCGCGGACCTCGCCCGTGCCCTCCACAACGAACGGCAGCGACGACGGCGTCCCGCCCCCTTCCGCCGATACGGCCACCCCCAGCGCAGTGAGCGCCTCGATGATCGTTCCCATCGGCCGTTTGCGGGCATGGGGGTCGCCGTCGAACACGCTTCCGCCGTTCCGCAGGGCGGCAAGGGGTGGAACGAACCGCATGACCGTACCCGCGAGCCCGCAATCGATCCTTGTCCGGGGTGACGCGGCATCCGGGTCCAGCGGAACCACTTCCAGGTCGGGCCCAAAGGCACCGTCCCCGGGGACCTCCGTGATGGTGGCCCCCAACTGGCGGAGTGCCTCGATCATGAGCGCTGAGTCCCTCGAATGGAGGGGGGCCCGCAGGCGGGACGGCCCGTCTGCCAAGGCGGCAAGAACGAGGTACCTGTTGGTCAGGGACTTCGATCCGGGCACGGTGACGGTGGCATCGACGGGCCGGGACGCGAAGGGCGCGGGCCAATGGGGAAGGGGCATTCCGGAGTCATCCCGGACGGCGGCTGCTGCGGTCATGCGGTGTTATGCCCCCGTGGCCTGTTCCACGGCGCGCCGCACAACCTTGTCCGCCTTGTGGAGCTTCTTGTTGGTGGTCTTCCGGGCGTCGGCCGCCAGGTGCGAGGCGTTCCTGCGTGCATCCGCTGCCAGGTGTTCAGCCCGCCAGGCCAGGCCCGGCTTGCCGGCGGTGTCAACGGATGCCAGCAGGGCGCCGCCGCTCAGGGACAGGTTCTTGAGGAACTGGTTACGGCGGTTTTCCCGCCCTTCCTTGCTGCTGATGTCCGCACTGCGCCACTCAACAAAGGTGTTCAGCAGGGAGATCACCGTGAGCAGCGTGGCCGAGAGCCTGGAGAATTTGCCCAGTCCGAAAAGCACGCCGGCTCCCACCTGCGTTCCGCCGATGACGCGGGCAAGGGTTTTCTCGTCCGACTTGAAGGGCAGGGACGCGGCAGCCTTGCGAAGCAGCGGCGAAAGCTGCTGCGCTGTGTCATCGGCGTTTTGAAGCTTATCCACTCCGGCAATGACGAAACTGGAGGCCAGCATGGGGCGGGCAAGCGTGCGGAAAAAGGACATGGATTTCCTCCTGGATGGACGAACCGCATCGAAAGCGGCGGAGTCCGTTCTAGTCTTGCACTTTTGGGGAATATTTGCCGAAGGCGTGGGGTTATTCATGACGCATCCGGGAATGCTGCGCCGCAGGGAAACCATGGCTGCAGCATGGAACTGCCGGCAGGCGCAGATCGCCGGATGCAGATATCCAGATTCAGATACAGGGATGGACAAGCAGAGCGGAGTTGTGCCCTTGGCGCGGGTGTTGGACGGAATTGAAACAGCAGGCCCGGTGGCAATGGACTCATTCGAGGCTGAACCGCCAGGCTATGGCTCGCCGCGTGCGCGCAGCCTCCCAGTAGACTTGAAGGCAATGAGCACCCTGGATCCGGCCGTCGCGGCCATGTATGAGGCTTCCGACAGTGAAGCGAAGAGCAGCGCAGCAGCAGGGCCTGAGGCTGCGGACTCAGCCGTGGTCCCGGCGCCTGCCGAAACCGGCGGGGATCTGGTGG
This sequence comes from Pseudarthrobacter sp. NCCP-2145, assembly GCF_023708005.1. Lineage (NCBI taxonomy): Bacteria > Bacillati > Actinomycetota > Actinomycetes > Micrococcales > Micrococcaceae > Pseudarthrobacter > Pseudarthrobacter sp. NCCP-2145. The sequence goes on from NZ_BRCG01000004.1 coordinate 265,124, forward strand.
ATGTTTCCACTGAATCGGTGGAACAGCGCCGCCTGAGGTTCGAACGCGATGCGATGCAGTACGTGGACCAGCTGTACTCGGCTGCCATGCGCATGGCGAGGAACCCGTCTGACGCCGAGGACCTCGTCCAGGAGGCCTATACCAAGGCCTTCTCTGCTTTCCACCAGTACCGGCCGGGGACCAACCTCAAGGCCTGGCTGTACCGCATCCTGACGAACACGTACATCAATCTGTACCGGAAGCGGCAGCGCGAGCCGCTCCAGTCCAACTCGGACACGATCGAGGACTGGCAGTTGGCGCGGGCAGAGTCGCACACCTCCAGCGGACTGCGCTCCGCCGAGGCCGAGGCGTTGGACCACCTTCCGGATTCCGACGTCAAAAGGGCGCTCCAGGACATCCCCGAGGAGTTCCGCCTTGCGGTCTACTTCGCGGACGTGGAGGGGTTCGCCTACAAGGAAATTTCAGACATCATGAACACGCCCATCGGCACGGTGATGTCCCGGCTCCACCGTGGCCGGAGGATGCTGCGGGACATGCTGGGGGAGTACGCCGCAGAGCGCGGGTTCAAGACGGCCGCTACTTCACAGGACGCGGCGGGAAGCACACAACAGGAGAACAGGAAATGAGCGACTGCCAGGGATTGGGCGACTGCGACGACACCCGGATGCAACGCATTTACGAGTACCTCGACGGTGCCCTGACCCGCGAGGACATCACGGAGATCAAGAACCACCTTGATGACTGCCCGGAGTGCACGGAGCAGTACGACCTTGAGTGCGTGATCCGCAACATGGTTAAACGCTCCTGCACCGAAGCTGCTCCGGAGAACCTGAAGAACGCCATTCTTGACCGGATCCACACCATCCGGCCGGTGGACGCCTAGGAGACTGCTGAACTAAGTGCTTTATGGGGCTGGTCCGGGGCGTTCACGTGTCGGGGCCAGCCCTTCCTTTTGTGGTCTCGGGTTCTGTGATTGAAGCATCGGGTCCTGTTTCTGGGCTT